>JBPOHH010000709.1:0-3427 GCA_052035765.1 Bacteroidota bacterium | reverse complement strand
ATGCGTTCTAATCTTGGATATCTAGGTATCGCAGCGGATACAAATTACAATTATCGATTCATGTCTGGGCAGAAAATCCCGTATATCGCCGGGCAGTCTCATAGTACCGATTGGTCGCTTCAAGTGATTGACCCATCAAAAGATGCGCGCGCATCATTGCGCTTTGCCGACATGCGAGGGAATGATACGACCGTACAGGTGGAATATAAAGCGCTTGCAGCTTTGCTGGGAATACCGTCAAATGTACATTTGGGGGTAGTACAGTCGGGAGCGAATGCGACAACGGTCGTGCGTTTGCAAAATACGAGTAACAAAACGAAACCCATCATACGTGTGGAGTTAGAGAAAGGTGATCAGGGTTTTACGCTCTCGTCATTGCAGGGTTCTCGGCCCTTCGAACTCACCCCCGGCGCCTTCCGGGATTTTACCGTCACCTTTCGTCAATCCACAGGTGGGACGTATTTTGATCGTATTGGCATTGGCGATACGTGTAGCTTTACGTATGCAAGTGTGCTCGTGGCAGAAGTGGAGAAGGAGACTATTCCACAAGTAACGGCATTCGATTATACATTTCCTAATTGTTTGATTAATAAGAAAATAGTAAATAAAGAAATTGAACTCAAGAACACGGGGTTAGTCGATGCAACCATCTATTACGATGATCATAATCTTGCCGTGAGGAACACACCATTCGAAGCAATTGGTTGGTATCCTCAGTACCCACTAACCATCAAGCCGGGCGAGTCATTGAAGTTTCAGGTGGATTTCGTTCCCCGTCAAAAGGGAACTTTTACCGCGCAGATTAGTTTTACGACCAATGCGCCGGGGAGTGATCATATCATCAATCTCCGCGGCACGGCAGTCGACTCGGTAAGTGCAGTAGAGGAAGGAAGTTCTGCTTTTGGAAAATCAGTGAGTGAATGTTCATTCACTTTGACGCCGAATCCTATCAATCATGATGGAGGAAGTATAGAATATACGCTTCTCACGCGAAACTCTGCCAACATTGCAATCTATTCTTCAACAGGAGAAAAAGTCGTAACTCTTGTGAATTCAACATTTGACAGCGGCACTCATCAAGTATCAATTCCTGTCGAACGCTTGACTGCGGGTGTGTATGTTGTGCGGATGGTGGTGGGGGATTGTGTGATGGAAAAAGCGATGGTGATTGTAAAATAGAGAACGTTGCAGAGTATATACAATTAACGTAACTGTACTACCATTATAGTAATACAAGGATTTATCATGAAACATTTTTTCATTGTTTTGTTTGCTTATATATATGTGACCCTCGGGGTACATGCCCAGCCGCCCTCGCAGATTATTCCTCAACCGAGTACTTGCGGTACGGAGTTTTATTTTTCATTTCCTTCTACTTCCTTTGAGAATTCCGGGCCGGTGATTTATTGCCGGGTCTTTGTCGTGTCGGATGTCGATCAGAATGTCACGGTCGAAGTGCCCGGAAAAAACTGGAAGCAGACGAAGTTTACTCCGGCGCTGTATGTGGTAGAATTTACCATTCCGAATGGTATTGCGCAGGTGCTTTTAAAAAATGACCAAGCTCCAGCACCACCGGAGCAAGTCTATGCGCAGTCAGCAGTTCATGTGACTTCGGCTTCGCCGATTATCGTCTATGGCGTCACGAATGCCGATCAGCGGTACGACGAAGGTTTTCTTGCTATACCGGTCACTTCGCTTGGCACTGACTATGTGATATCATCGTATCCGCAGGTGAATTCCGGAGTGCAGATGGTGAGTGAAACGACGATTTCGTCGGCATATAACGACACTGAAGTAACATTCGAAATGGGTGGCACGGCGTCGTCGCAGACCTCCGGTGGAATTGCTTCCGGCAAATCTGCGAAATTTATTCTCAATAAAGGTGATGTGCTCTCGCTGACAAGTGGCGGAGACAAGCAGGATTTGTCCGGAAGCAGGATTACCTCCACCAAGCCGGTTGCGGTGGTCTCAGGAAATCAATGCGCAAATGTTCCGGCAGGAGTCACGGGATGCGGGTATCTTGCCGAGATGGAACTCCCTGCATCTGCATGGGGTAAAGAGTATCATATCTCATCTGTATATGGCAGAAAAAAAAGCTCGATTCTCAGAATATACGCCAAGGAAAAAAATACGTCCATTTTTCGCAATGGCGTGCCGTGGTTCGTATTATCCAAAAACACCTCAACTCTTGATGATGGCTACGCCGAGCGCCGCATCACCGATGGTGGCACGCAGTGCGGAGTGCTCACAGCCGACAAGCCGATTTATGTGGTGCAGTATAATCCCGGTCAGACGGATGATGACGTCGCAAGTGTACCGTTTCAAATGGTACTTACGCCTTTTGAACAGTATAGAAAGGAAGTCGAGATTGGTACGCCGAGCCTGAGGGGCAATCCTGATAATATCAAGCTACATTATGTGAATCTCATTTTCCGGCTTTCTTCCGGACAAAATCTACCCGATGACCTTGAATTTGGTGTCGTGGTGAACAGTAAAATTGAATGGAAAAAGGTTAGCGTTCGCTTCGGCAGCACACCCGGATGTATCTTCCCTGTTCCTACCGACGGACATACGTATGCGTGTAAATCGATCACACTGCCGGGTGGAGGTGTGTATAGAATTCGTTCACGTACGCCATTTACTGCGTATCAATATGGTTTTGGTGATAACCTTTCCTATGCATATCCTGCAGGTACATTAGTCAAAGATCTCGCCTCGACAGATGGCTTGCCGCCGCGTCCAACATGGACGCAGCTACCCGATGGCACGATTGAAAATGCCAAGGTGAGAGATTTCCCGGAGGACAACAGCGTACGCTCGAATTTAGGCCTTATGTATATAAATTTATACCCTGATTCGAGTTATAACTACGAATTCAGTTTCGATAAAAACAATCTGTTCGTGGCAGGGCAGACACAGGAAATCGACTGGTCACTGAAGCCTAGTAATCCCTACAAAAAAGCGCGGGCACAGTTGGTATTTATTGATCATAATGGTAATGACACGTCTATTATCATTACCTATCAACCGCTTAAAGAAGTAATGACAATGAATGACCGGCTCGATTTCGGACTGCTCAAGCCGGGGCAAACGCTTCGAAAAACGGTTGCTGTTGCTAATACGACAGCAAGTACGGGGATTATCCAACGCTTGGAACTAGTTACCGGTGCGCGCGGCTTCTCGATTGAAAATGTCGGACTGCCTTTTACCGTGGCATCCGGTGCTACCATCGGAGTTGGAGTGACCTTTACAGCTACAAAGAATGGCATATTTGAGGATCAAATCGGTATCGGTGATTCGTCGATCTTTACCAAGCAAACCATTCTCACGGCGGAGGTTGCAACGCCGAGCATACAAGTTGATAATTCACACTACGGCACCCGGCAGGTCTATTCACGCACAGCCGAGAAAAATATCCGTCTGCGTA
>JBPOHH010000180.1:0-11034 GCA_052035765.1 Bacteroidota bacterium | reverse complement strand
ATCGGTAATTTTGAAGTTTTTGTAAAACGCATTGAAGTTGTCTTTGTAGCTATTCCGCACTGCAACTCCTTCACCTTTCAGGAAGTTATCCGTAAATTCAAAGAAAATATTCTTACGGAAGAGATCGCGGTACAATTGTGTAATCGTATCCGGCTTGACGATATAGTCCGGGGTAATTCCGCCGCCGCCATAAATGGTACGTCCGCTGACGGTCTTGAATACCGGATGTGTCGAGTCTGCTTTGTCGGAGGTATGATTAATATTATCGCCTTCTTCGCCATCTTCTCTGCCTTCGCCGCGGTAGTATTTGTCTTTGTCCTTGTAGGGGCGTTGAATCAACCGTCCCGAAGGTGTGTAATAGCGTGCAATCGTAAGGCGATACGATGATCCGTCACCAAGAGGATATTGCTGCTGTACGAGCCCTTTGCCAAAAGATGTCTCGCCGACGATGAGTCCGCGGTCGAGATCCTGCACCGCGCCGGAGACGATTTCACTTGCTGAAGCGGAGCCGCCGTTGACCAATACTATCAGAGGAATTTTCTCGAATTCACCGCCGTCGGTGGCGTAGAATGTTTCGTCTAGCTCAGGGCGGCGCGCTTTTGTATAGACGATTTTGGAGCCGGACGGCAGGAATTCATCGGCAAGCTTGAATGCCTGATCGAGATAGCCGCCGGGATTACCGCGGAGGTCGAGCACGAGCTTTTTCATACCTTGTGCCTTGAGCTTGCGGGCAGCTTCGACGAATTCCGAGTGTGTGGTCGCTGCAAAGCGATTCGAGGAGACGACGCCAATGTCCGTACCATCGATAATATAGGCAGCATCAACGGTATAGATTGGAATTTTATCACGGGTTATATCAAAATCGAGTAGCTTGGACTCGCCTGAGCGTCGGATAGTGATCTTGACATGGGTTCCTTTTTGACCGCGAAGCTTTTTAGGCACGTCTTCGCGGGTGAGCCCGACGGCATTGACATCGTCAATTTTGACAATTTTATCACCGGATTGAATACCTAGCGCCTCGCTCGGTCCGCCGATAATCGGAGTAACGATGGTAATGGTGTCTTTGACGACGTCGAATTCCACACCAATTCCCTCAAAGCTTCCCTGGAAATCCTCGGTCACTTTCTTCATCTGTTCGGCAGGAATATACACTGAATGCGGATCTAACTCATTGAGCATGCCTTTGATAGCTGCTTCGGTGAGCTTTTGGGTGTCCACATTTTCTACATAATTTTTAGAGGCTGTATTGAGCACGTCGGTAAATTTCCGAACCTGCTCATAGACATTATCGCCGGAGATGACCGGCGCGGCAAAAATTCCGATGAGAACACCGGCAATAATTGCGGCAGAAATCACGAGAGTTTTATGTTTCATAACATTGTGCAATGAGTGTTAAGAGATACTATTAATTTTTTTTTCGTCGGAGATGCTATTGTTAGCTGCCTGAAAGTACGATTCCCAAGCAATTGCGGGGGCAAGTCCTGTGGTTTCGATATGTGTACAGCCGGATGGAATTGGAGTCCACAGATACCATTTTTTTCCGAATAGTATTGAGCCGGCAGTGTACATCCATGCTTTCACATAGAGCTTGAGCAGCGAAATATCACCTATAGATTTTAGAATTTTGAATGGATTGCGCAGATTGCGTTTTGTGAGGGCGAACCATATACTTGCGTCGTAGTTTTTCTTCGAATAGGTCAGAAAGACATGTTGGGTGGCCCTCAGCGTCGTCTTGGTCGTTAAGAATGTCAAGCAGGTCGAGCCTGCCGTTCGCCAGTGCTTTCCGGCTGCGACTGTTATGCGTTCGCGGTAGTTATGGACATCCATTTCATAGGTGTCGATATGATCATAAAGCGAAATAAATCCTGTTCCCAGAGTTTTCATATACTCGAGTGCAGCGGCAAACTGATCCGGGAGATAAAAATAATCATCTTCGGCAAAGTAAATATACTCGCTGTAGGGTTGCTCCAGAAGCATCTCCACTTGCCGCTTAAAGGTACTGGCATTTCCCTCGCCCGCCAAATGCACAAATTCTAGATCCGCGGCAGCAAAATACCGGAGAAATAACGCTTCGTATTCCGGTGGGCAATTATCGAGAAGAACGATGATCTTCGCCCGCAGGGCACCGAGCGACTCATAAAATGAATGTATACACAGCTCTGCGAGACCGAGCTTATCATGAGCATACACGGCAGGATTCTTAGAGATTCCGGGATAAATTCTATATGCGACGGCCAGATCGTACGTAAAGCTGTTGTTCATACCGAACGGAGTTTTACCGTGGAAATTAAAATTTTGGATACCACTGCACGCCGAATCGCACAAGCGAATAAAAACGACTAACATCAGCCGGCAGCCCGCCGCACTTAACATCATTATACTGATTCGATTGCACCGGGAAGTCGAATTTCAGCTCTGCCGTCGGCACTATAATACCAAAATTACTCGGTATGTTACCGTAAAGCCCGATACCGAAATTGAATGCATTCTGCGTCGAGCCGACATCGAAGATACGGTTTATGATTATCGAGCTGCCGCCGGTGGCAAAGAAGCAAATCGGCTTGCGCGGATTGGCGACAAATCGTGCAGCCAACGAGATAAACTGGTGTAAATTAGGAGAATACCCGAGTCCGGGGTTCTCTTCAACAACCTTATGATTAATCGAATACACATACGAGGCTTCGAACTGAATATGATCAGTCAGACAGTATTCCGCGGCGATTCCGTAGAGGAGAATACCTTCGTAGCTCCGGCTCTCACGCTTGCCCGTGGCCAGACACTCGATAGATTCAACGATGGTATTGGTACCCATCATGAGCCCAACACCGAATGTCCTCGCATAAGGATTTTCCGGCTCGATTTCTACCTCTTCTGTGTCATCGGCCTCTGCCCTATCATCAGAAGCTCTGCCTCCGGAGCGCGTCTGAGCAATTGATGCTTGGGATAAGGTCGCCAGTATAACTCCGAACAAGAGAATTCCAAGCCCAAGCCGAAAAAACGAACGTGCAGTCTGTGAAGTCATAGAATATACCTTTTCTAAAGATAGAGTGTGAATTTCCGCAATTTTTTGCGCCACGAGCCCAACGAGAGACGGCTCGTTACGCTTACCACGATGCGGCACCGGCGCCATATACGGCGAGTCCGTTTCAATCATGATTTTATCGAGCGGCGCTTGTTGCACAACATCGGTAAGAGTAGACTTTTTATACGTTATATTACCAGTGAACGAAACGTGCGCCCCGAGGTCAAGTGCCCGGTGAAGTACTTCTACCGAACTCGAAAAGCAATGGAGCACAAATTGAAGGGTACCGTCCTGCTCTTCTCGCAGGATCGAGAGTACATCCTCATCCGATTCACGATTATGAATAATTACCGGTAAATTCCGACGTTTAGCAATCTGCAGCTGCGCCCGGAAGGCGGATTGCTGCACATCTTTCGGCGCAAAATCATAGTAATAATCGAGTCCGATTTCACCGATAGCTACGACCCGGGCGTTTGAAGACTCCCGCTCGACACGCTCCAGATTGGCAGCTGTTGCATCGCTTGCATTATGCGGATGGATACCGATTCCGCGGTAAATCCTTGGGTCTGCATCGACTATTGCCTGTACATTGTCGAATCCTTCGGGGCCGATCGACGGTATAATAATCGCCTCTACTCCCGCAGCGAATGCTCGGTCTATCATCTCCTGACGGTCGGCAGCGTACTGCTCAGAATCTATGTGTGCGTGCGTATCAATCATGAATCTCAACCAGTTTTACCGTTCGTTCAGGATGGCTGAACGCAATCATCCGTTCATTATCGCCCTCGCCGGCAAAGGAAATCGTCACCGTCCAATGCACTTTCGGCAGCATATCGCCGGCTTTTTCGGACCATTCGACTACTTTAATGGCATTATGGGAAAACATACAGTCGTCAAAACCAATTTCCTCAAGCTCTTTTGTTGAATTAATTCTATACAAATCAACATGATATATGGTAATTTCCTCGCCATCGGAATCGGTGCCGAAGTACTGATTCATGATCGTGAACGTCGGACTCGAGACAATATCCTCGACACCAAAATAGTCGCAGACACCCTTGACAAATTCTGTCTTGCCCGCGCCTAAATCGCCATATAATGCCACGATATCACCCTTAGAAAGCAATTCGGCGAATTGCTTGCCGGCATCATGTGTTTCGACTTCACTGCGAGAATGGTAACAATCAGATTCCATTCAAAAATCCCGAATGTGGAACATATTTTTTTGAGAACTGCATCCTAACGCTCGCTATACTATTTCTTATTATACAGTTACTTAGCTTCGAGCGTAATCACCGGCAATATCATCTCTTCCATCGAAATCCCGCCATGCTGAAAGCTGTCGCGGTAACGCTGTACATAATGATGATAATCCGTCGGATACACGAAATAAAAATCTTCTTTGGCGATGATATAATTCGTCGAAACACCCGAGAGCGGGAGCTTATAATCCAAAGGATTTTTAATGAACATTGCGTTTTTTGCTTCCGTTTTGACATTCTTGCCAAACTTAAATCGCAGGCACGACGATGTTTCGCGATCGCCTAAGGCTCGCACCGCATGCAGGCATCGCACAGAGCCGTGATCGGTCGTAATAACGATATTGACATCTTTAATCGTCGAGAGCGTTTTGAGCATCCCGAAGAAACTCGAATGTAAAAACCAGCTCTTCGTCAGACTTCTATACGCGCTCTCATCGGGTGCAATTTCCTTGAGAATCGGATAGTCCGACCGTGAATGCGCAATCATATCGACGGCATTGACCACTATCGCCGTCAGATGATTCTTTGCATAGCGCAAAATATCATTCTCAATCTTCTTGCCAAAATCCGTATCAATTATTTTTATATACCCTACATCGTTCTTCAGGGTGATTTTTTTTCGTTTTAAGAGCGCCGCCAGGAGTTCTTTTTCATGCGCATTCTGACTATGCTCGTTTTCATTATCATTCGGCGCAAATTGCGGGTAATGCTTTTTAATTTCTGAAGGATACAATCCTGCAAAAATTGCATTCCGCGCGTAGGGCGTCGCCGTCGGCAGAATCGACGAATAGTAATCCTTCTGCACCGTGAAATACGGCTTGATAAGCTCCTCCATCACGAGCCACTGATCAAGTCGCATACAGTCGATGACAAAGAAAAACGTCGGCTTGCCATTTGATAATTTAGGTAAGAGATGCTTGTCGATAATTTGCGGGGAGGTGAGCGGCATGCCATCGGCCGAACCGTCTATCCAGTCGAGATAATTATCCTCGACGAATTTCCCGAATGCAGAATTACATTCACGCCATTGATTTGCGAGAGTCTCGCCAAAGCCAAGCTCGGGATGCTGGTCTAATTCCATACTCCAGCCAACTAATTTCTGATAGACTTCGAGCCATTCGTTCCAGTCCATATAGCCGAATAACCGACGCGTAATATCATTAAACCCTTGGGTGTAATCTTTCGTGAATTTCCCCTGTGCTATTTTCTTGGATTCCAAAAATTTCTTGCAGGCAGCAAGAATCTGAGCGGGATTCACGGGCTTGGTGAGGTAATCGTCGATTTTACGACCGATGGCATCCTCCATGACACTCTCTGCTTCGTTTTTGGTGACCATGACGACGGGAACAGAGGAGTCGATGTCCTTGAGGCGAGAGAGGGTTTCGAGACCGCTCATGCCAAGCATCGATTCATCTAAAAAGAATAAGTCGTAATTTGATTGCTGTGCAAGGGCTAAGGCATCGTCGCCGTTTGATGCCGTTTCTACGGTGTAGCCACGCTGTCCGAGGAGGATAATGTGGGGCTTGAGAAGTTCAATTTCGTCGTCAATCCAGAGAATTCTCCCTTTGGAATGTTCCATTGATACGCGCTCTAAGTGTGGGTAATACAAAAAAATAGGCGGGCAAAGACGGACGATTATGAAAATCGTGCAATCTATACCGATTGATTTTCCCAAAAATAAGGGTTTTTTCTGTTAATTGGATGTTAAACTGCTCCGAAGGTAAGTTATATGGTGTTCGGAGAAGGCAACGCTGAGGATGGTTCACCGGCTGTATGCCTCACTTCACCGACGAATCCGGCAAGCACTTCACCGGAACTCTTCCGTCCGGTGAAGTGCTTCTGTATTGATGGAGCATACCAAGAAAACCGATACGAAAAAAGAGACGTTCAGGCCGTTATTCTGCCCATCGGCGACGACATAAATTCCAACAAGCCTTCTTTACCCATGATTTTTTCGAGAATTGCCGGCGGTGTCTGCTTGAGGTCCACGACTATGAGACCATCGACGACATTGCTGAACTCCTCATCGAGCGAGAATCCGAGCACTTTCCCGCCTAATTTCAGGTAATGCTTCACCAATGTCGGCACGCCTTTGGCATCGGGCTCGATTTCAGAGATGAGCTGTGAAAGCTGCTCGACGGAGGTACACGAACTCCCGATTTTCGCCGAAAGCGGGGAACTAAACCGAAAGTCGGTTAAGTTTCTGGGTTTTACATACTTCGCATATTCAGGCGCGAAGGCATTATTTTCTAAATACGACACCAGCATCTGCCGTGACTCGGGCAAATAGTCGTTACTGATACTTACTGCACCAAAGAGCGTCGTGTATTGCGCATGACGCACGATAAATTGTCCGATACCGCGCCAGAGCATCAAAAGCGCGCTGCTTTTCTGATATTCCGGTCGGATGAACGACCGGCCGAGCTCAAGCGCAGGAGATATTTTCCGTAAAAATTTCTTGCGAATCTTGAAAAGTGTATGAATATAAAGTCCTTTACGACCAAACTCTTCGAGAATTTGGTCCGTTCTCCCAAGTCGATAAGCGCCCATAATTTCCTGTTTTGCTGCATTCCAGAGAAATAGATGAGTGTAATAGGCATCAAATTCATCGAGGTCACTGTGCTTGCCGGTGCCTTCGCCGACAGAACGGAAGGTGAGCTCCCGTAGCCGTCCAATTTCCCGGACAATCGTCGGTGTTTGCTCGGCGGTAGCATAAAACACGAATGTTTCTCCCGATGCAAACAGCATTTGTTCGCGGGGTAATTGTTCAATCTCGGCAGCCAAATACTCCGGATCCTCAGCCGGTGACAGTGCGCCGGATACGTCCGGAATACGTTCAGCTTCACCGTGATGCCGGTGATTTTTATGTCGGAGAATATAGACCCTATTCCGCAGGAAATTCATCATTGACACATCATTATAATCACGGAGCTTGGTGAATGATACCGTGCTGCCAATGGCTAGTTCGAGTGTGGAATTTCGGCTGTGGGCGAACTCACGCGGCAGCATTGCCGTGCGGAGTCGCGGGTGCAGGAGTCCGGCCACCTGAAACCGTAACCGGTTGTGCCCGGCAAAATATACCGGTACTACCGGACATTCCGCATGGCGGATAATCCGCGCAATGCTCGTGCTCCACTCAGGATCGGTAATTGCCCGTTCCGCCGGCGAAAAACTCGACACCTCGCCCGCCGGAAATACCACCAGAATCCCACCTGCCGCCAAATGCTGCAACGTTTGCTTCATCCCCTGAAGATTATTTCTCGCCGACGAGGCATTGCCAAAGGGGTCAACAGGAATAAAACTCCCGGCAAGCTCAGGTATCGAGTGCAGCAGATAATTAGCCATGATTTTCACGTCCGGCCGGATTGCATGAATGAGCGCACCGAGAGCAATGCCCTCAATTCCGCCAAAAGGATGATTGGCGACTACAATTGCCGCTCCCGTGACCGGTATCCGCGCAATCTCTGTCGGTGATACATCGAGTCGTACATTCATACTCTTGAGAATATCCTGAAAAAAATGATCGCCCGAACGCACCGAACTCGCATCATGATAAATACCCCGTAACACCGGCAAGCCAACCATTGCCTCCACCGCCTGCATGGGAAGGGCGAGAAAATCTTTGTTCTCAGGAAGAGGTATGCGAAAAAGCTGATGGGATTGATTCATATTCAACCTATTGAAATAATTGTACTTCATGATATTCAACCGTAAAATTACCATCCGGCGATTACCTGAATATTGCCCAAAAGCTCGGGTGAATTATCAATCAGCAATATTGCCAAAACACAACATCCGGCACAGGCAAGGCAGATATAGCTGCATCCCACCGACACCTGATTTTTACTGTTAACATCTATGTAACACTTTTTAACCGCATACGATTCGACAGAAAAAGGTAGATTGCATCTGAAAATTCAATCAAACTTCATTTTCTCGTATTTCTAACTAATTCAAAAGGTGCTTTTATGAACTCTGTTCGTTCTGCTCTTCTCTCGCTCATTGCCTGCTCAGGGCTGCTCTCCTCTCCGCTCTTTGCTCAAACAGCGACGACCACTACACAGAAATTACCGCATGTATTCACACTCACTCGTGAAGTGAATGACGATGCGGATGTTTCTACCCAAATCCAACAAGTCAAAGATGAACTATCCAACCTTCGCTCTTCCCTCAAATCCCGCGGCTATCAGGTAAGTCAGGCAGAAGCCCGCCCAATGCTCGGTATCATGCCCGGTGAGCGCGCTGCGTCCGGCGGTGTGACCATCAACGAAATCGTACCCAACTCCGGCGCCGAAGCTGCCGGCCTACAGGCAGGTGACATTATTACCTCACTCGACGGTACGCCGGTTAATAATCATACAGATATCACCGGTATTATTGGCGCAAAAAAAATCAACGATGCCATTACCGTCACTATTCTACGCGACGGTACCGAGCAGACTATCAACGCTACACTCGGTTCACAAAAAACCCGCATGACCGTTCGCAGCTTCTATATTCCCAACGGAGAAAACAAAACAGTAGAGCTCAATATCATGGGAAATGCGCTCAACAAGCTCGCCGAACTCAAAAACCTCCCCGTCGAATTCAACAATGTGACCGTTTGGACGAACGAAGAAAACACATCAAACCCTTGTGAAAAAATCCGTGAAATGCGCGGCACTTCCCTCCTCGGTGTCTATGTCAACACATCAAGAAATAACGGTGTTCTGGTCGAAAGCGCTATCGAAAATACCGGCGCTGTAGCCGCAGGACTGCAAAGCGGTGACAAAATCACCCGCATCAACGGCGTCGATGTACGCTCGTACAATGACCTCCGCAAAGAAGTCACCGCACACAAGCCCGGTGAAATCGTCACCGTGACCTACATCCGCGGTGGTGAAAAGAACATCGTCAATGCTACTCTCAGCAGCGTCGCCGATACCCGTCGCGAACTCGTGACCAAGCTCGAAGCAGAATGCAGTACTCCTGCTGAGCCAACCGCATTACCGGGCAAGGCATTACCCGGAATTCAAACCGGTGAGCTTCCTGCTCCGATGCCACAATTATCCGTCTCGCCGAATCCTACGACCGGTATCGTCAACGTTCACTTTGATGGAGATACAAAGCAAATCGCCTCTGTCACCGTCGCTGATCTCAACGGCGGCGAAGTACTCCGTCAGGATTTATCAGCCGGTATGGTTGATGTGTCATTAGACTTGACGAGCTTCCCTAAAGGCATGTACATCATTACAGTTCGTCAAAATGGACGTGAATTTTCGGAGAAAGTCGTGTTGAATTAATCGATTGATTCGTTAATAATCGAAAAAACAGTCAGAACTAAAAAGCCCTTGTAGATGAACTTCTACAAGGGCTTTTCTATGTTTAATTCTTGACAATTACGACAAACCAATCGCAGTTAACCATTCTTTTTTGGCAATTTCCTGAAAATTATATTCACGGGCAAAAATCACCAATTCCTTAAAATCTGCAAGGTTTTCTATCAGTACCGTTCGGTATCCTTGCGTGCCGGGGAGGAAGGCAATCAGCGGCATACAATCAATGAGCGAACCTTTGGCAAGGGCAAAATTTCCGGCTTCGTCATTGTGGTGAATGGCATTGCCGCCTTTGTATCCGCCGACTGTTTGTAACGCCGTATTGAGTAATACCTTTGTGTTGAGAATACGAGCGCTGACGTCTCCAAAACGATGATGTTCGCGGTGGCCGCCTTGCTGCAATCGTGTATCGACATTGGCCATCCGCGCTACGCCGCCGGGGAGCGAGGCACCAACACGTCCACCACGGTTGAGTATAGCGTTTGAGAGGTTATGGCGCATTGCCATTCTATCGTCTTTGCCTTTACCCGGCCACACGGAAAACAGGTCGTAATCGGCTGTCACGCAGGCCTTGAATCCACGCTCGCGGGTGCCGGGATTGATGAGTCCGAGAATCGTCTCATGCCCACGAAACATTATGGGCTTTACATCGGTCGGATAGAGCAGTTTGAAGGCAGTTGATGCTCTGTTGTTGATACAAATCACATAATAATCATGCTGAATCGCACCGCGGTCTTTGAGCCACCAATTTGACGCATTACCCGCCGGTACTAATCGCCAGGGTAAGGTCACTCCATCCTTGGTTGATTCTCCGACAAAGTCATTGCCGTCCGACCGTGGACTAATGATTTTCTTATTAATTAACTCGTTGATACGATTCCGCGAAATTGCAATCGGCATCACGTCGGCGACCCACTCGCTGTCGTGTACTTTACCGAAAAATTTCTCGACAATATGACCGGTGAGCGCCTCACTTGTCCAATTTTTATTGCGTTCTGAGTAGTCTAAATTCTTGGTAAGCCGGGGATCGACGCAGACAAAACCGCTCATGGGTCCCCAGTTACAGGACTTCGTATCAATACGAAAGCCCTTCATACAATAATTATCCGCAATAAGCCCCTGCGCCATCGTGCCCGGCTCGCGAAATAAGATAATACAATTCACCCGTTCGGCGACCGACTGACACGCCTCGGCATGCGCCGGCACGAATCCCGTCACCTGACAGGCAAGTAATAAATTATTTTTCATGGGTTGAAAATCCTTGTATCTTATTGATAAAAAAAGCAAGTTGTTTGTTCTTATGAATTCTGAATATTCATCACTTCAGGATACATACTACCACTTCTCGTACAAAGAATAGGGTAGGAATGAATCGTATCGTTGAACTATCAAAGATGTATCGCAAAATTCTACGCCGATTTTCCCCAAATTTTAC
>JBPOHH010000354.1:0-1693 GCA_052035765.1 Bacteroidota bacterium | reverse complement strand
AGGTATCTATTTTGTGCAACTCCGCACTCCGACCGGTATGATTACCAAGCCGATGATGGTAGTGCGATAATTGTACCTTTAAAAAAAGAGAGCCCATGATGAGATTTCATCACGGGCTCTTTTTATTTGTGCCTCTTGCGTTACTCAATCACCCAAGTTCCTCCGCCTCGGCAAATGCTACTTCACCTTCGGCAAGATCAAGCGCTTTTTCATTCGGTGTGCCAAAGACCGATGCCCGTACGTCGTCGAATTCACCTTCCCAGCGCGCGACAACGACGGTCGCGAGACAATTACCCAGTAAATTAACAGAAGTACGCGCCATGTCCATAAGTTCATCCACACCAAAGATGACCGCTACGCCGACAGCACCGATGCCTGCCGGCAAGCCGGGAATACTATTAAGCGTTGCAAGTAATATCACGAGCGAAGCCCGTGGAACGGCCGCGACTCCTTTAGAAGTAATCATCAGCGAGAGCATGAGCATGATTTGCTGACCGATCCCGAAATGAAATCCCGGCGTAGAAGTCTCGACTGCCTGCAACACAAATACCGATGCCATAGCAAGATAGAGCGTCGTGCCGTCGAGATTGAAGCTGTATCCGGTGGGCATGACAAACCCTACAATCCGCTTGGGAACGCCGAAACGTTCCATCACTTCCATCGCTTTCGGCAGTGCGGACTCGCTGCTCGTCGTCACAAAGGCGATCGTGAACGGTTCGCGGATAGCCCGCAGGAACTGCCGCACCGGCACCCGTGCAATCAACGCAACGGCGCCAAGCACCAATACCACAAACAAGATAAGCGCGATATACAGCGAACCTATCAGCATACCGAGATTCTTGAGGACTTCGAGTCCCTGATGTCCAATTGTCGCTGCCATGGCAGCGCCGACTCCAAAGGGCGCGAACATCATCACGAAATTGGTGAATTTAAACATCACCTGCGCGAGCGACTCACAGAACCTGAGAATCGGCTTACCCTTTTCACCGACAGCAGATACAGCCATTGCAAAGAGCACGGAGAAGGCGACAATTTGCAACACATCACCGCGAACCATCGACTCAATTACACTCGATGGAAACACATGCACAATCGTTTGAATCAGCGTTTTGGGATGATTCTCGGCAATCGCTCCGAGCGTACTTGGATCTGCATTAAGTACTACTCCCGCTCCGGGTTGTACGATATTGACGACGGCAAGTCCGATAAAGAGTGCTATCGTTGTTACAATTTCAAAATAGAGAATTGATTTAGCGCCCATGCGCCCGACTTTCTTCAAATCTCCTCCGCCGGCGATACCGATGACAATCGTCGAAAAGACGAGCGGCGCGATAATCGACTTGATGAGATTGAGGAAAATATCCCGCAGGAAAGATATCTGCGTGCCGAACTGCGGAAAGAGCCAGCCCACGAGCAATCCGACGACCAATCCAATCAGAATTTGTGTCGTAAGCGAGAATTTCCACCACTTTTTAGGTGCTTCACCTGCCGCTAATTCCATGGAACTACCTTTTATAATAAATACATAGAGTTAAAATTGTTCGAGTACTCGCACATCATTTTCATACAGCAGACGGATATCGTCAATACCCGTGCGGAGCATCGTCACGCGTTCGATACCGAAGCCAAATGCATAACCGCTATAGACTTCGGGGTCGATATTGCAATTTTTCAGCACATTCGGATGCACCAT
>JBPOHH010000729.1:0-1712 GCA_052035765.1 Bacteroidota bacterium | reverse complement strand
GATTGCCGTACATGTCTAATCCATAATAAGTTAGGTCTTGCGCGACGACCACAAATTCCTTCACTCCCTGCCGCACGAGCGAATTCATCTCCGCGATGATTTGTTCTTTCGGCTTCGAACGGTGCTTCCCGCGCATGATTGGTATTGCGCAGAACGAACACGGATTATCACAACCCTCGGAAATTTTGAGATACGCAAAATGGCTTGGCGTCGAGAGCACACGTTCGCCGAGAAGATTATATTTCAGGTCGGGCGAGAGCACTTTGAGGATATTCGAGTACGCCTCGGTGCCGAAGAAATGATCGACTTCCGGCATCTCGGCGCGGAGGTCATCGGCGTAGCGTTCGGAGAGGCAGCCGGCGACGATAAGGGTTTGTAATTTCCCGGCTTTTTTGAGCGCAGCGGCTTCCAAAATAGTATTAATACTTTCTTCTTTTGCCATGTCTATAAAGCCGCAGGTGTTGATAATTAACGAATTAGCTTGACCCGCAGATTCAGCAAAGGTGAGATTGGCGGCTTTGAGATGTCCGGC
The DNA here is from genome assembly GCA_052035765.1 of Bacteroidota bacterium. GTDB lineage: Bacteria > Bacteroidota > Ignavibacteria > Kapaibacteriales > UBA961 > JADJXV01. Next base: position 1,180 of record JBPOHH010000729.1, on the reverse strand, counting down.
AAGGATTTCGGAATCGACCGTGTTTTTCGAACATCCAAGGGTAACAATTGCGACGGAATTATCATGCGAAGGAACAGTTTTTTTCATGCTTTTGAAGGAGGAATTTTATGAGAATGAGCGTGTAGAGTTTTCCAAAGATACCATACAATGAACGAATTAACAATTATAATCACAACTTTTATCCACGACGGCTTGTGCGCGAAGTGGTAGATTTCGAGTGGGATCAGCGACGCGGTACCAATCACCATCAGCCATTCGGCCCAGCGCTTATCGAGATAAACGCCTATGCCTTCGACCATGAGCAGCGCAGAATATACAAGCGCAAGAATACCGGTCGTCCGGAAATGCGTTTCGCTGAGCGCCGTTTGAAATTTGGAGAGCAGCCAGAAGTAAATTTTGCTGTGCGGGAGCATAAATTCATCATTAGCCCAATCGATGAGCGCGTTGAGCAGCTCGTGCCGTCGATCCAAAAACACAAGCGAGATGCCAATTGCCAGCAGGAGAATTCCTTTCCCGATTTTCCACAATGCGATGGCTTTGAGGTAGTTTTTGGGTTTTGTGTCAGACATGGGTAATTGTTTGGGAATGTTGTGGGTTGAGAGTTTTTTCTGATTCATGAATACTACGAAGCATACCGGATTGTATTCCTACCGTAGGGCGAATTGCATTCAATGTTGGCAACTTAAAAAAATAGGTATATAATTGAACACTTCGACAGGCTCAGTGTGACGGTAAGTCCTTCGTCATGCTGAGCTTGTCGAAGCATTAAGCAAATGCCAAATTCTTACGTTGCCAACATTGGAAGCAATTTTGCAGCTGCGATTTCATAATTTCTTTACTCACCATCCTCTTTCTCCTCCGGATAATACCGCTCAAACGCATCGTTTATCCCATCAGTGAGCAACTCGACAAGTTCTTCATCCATAAATTCATAGTCATCGGGAATTGAGAGCACCTCGATTGGCGGCAAGTCGTTCTGACCAAAAGTATCCTTGATTTTCGCGCGGTGATTTGACTCCATGACGAGTACCACATCAGCCCACAGCAGGTCATGTTCGGAGATGGTACGGTTACTCTGCGGGCTCAGCCCGACCGAACGTATCGCAAAGCGAACATCATGCTTGAAGATATGTTCAGCCGTGCGGCTGCGTTTTTTGTTGCGTCCGCAGACGACGAGGAT
>JBPOHH010000367.1:0-3608 GCA_052035765.1 Bacteroidota bacterium | reverse complement strand
TCAGCAGATTCAGCGCTTGGAGGAAATACTCCAATGCCTGCGGGTAGGATTGTTGGACATAATGCATTGCGCCGAGATTATTAAGCATGCGGGCAATATGAGCCGAGTCCTTGACCTCGTGGGCGCGATTCATACTCTGCTGGTAATATTCGGCGGCCGCGTCGTAATTATGCTGGTACTGATATACATTGCCAAGATTCCCGAGCACTACCGCAACGCCTTTGATATCATGGAGTTTGTTTTTAAGCTCCAAACTCGCCGTATAAGATTCGATTGCCTGTTCATATTTTCCGAGGCGGCTCTGTGCGGCACCAATATTCGTGAGTGCCATCGACTCATCCTGTTCAAGCCCGAGCTCCCTGCTCAGCCGAAGACTCGTCTCAAAATAGTCGAGTGCGGCGCTGTAATCGCCTAAATTCCATACTGCATTGCCGGCGGGCTGGAGTGCCTGCAGCCAATACAGCGTATTGCGCTCCGCAAAATAGTCGATACATGTCCGAGCGAGGGCAAGTGCTGCCGGGTAATCATGGGCTGAACGCAGGCATGAGGCGCGGCGGAGGCGTAGCAGATAGATAGACTGCTCATCGCCGAGCGCCGTAGCGAGCGGCTCTGCCTGATCGCACAGTGCTGCTATCATCTCCCATTTTTCGGGAGATGTTCGTGAGAATTCAGCTTCTATCTTTGTAAGAAGTTCGTGTAATTTCGCCGGCTCTTGTATTGTCTTCACGTGTGTTGGTCTCATGGTTCGGGGGTATGCCCGAAAAATGGTAACTATTTAACAAGCAAGGAAGTGCATCTTTTCTTGGTTACTGCCCGTTCCGCTCCGCTAGCGACTCCCGGCGGCAAAAATAAGGAATCTCGGCGATTGAAGGGTCTTGTTTTCGACCTCCCCGCATAATTTACCGGACAATGACGGTCGAGCATGGCTATGAAAAGCGCACAAGACACCACAAAACCGTAAATTTGCACACAAGGCGGGATTCTTCTGATGCTATCACTTCTGAGTGATGGTATCAGTGGTCGTGTGATACAGCGTAACTCCAAACGAAGAGAAGAGGTTCCCACAGGGTTTCACAGAGTTTTTCACAGAGTACCACAGAGTATAGCTGTGTGAGAAGAGAAGAGGTTCCCACAGGGTTGCACAGAGTTTTTCACAGAGTTCACTTTGTGGGTGAAGAGAAGAGGTTCCCCACAGGGTTTCACAGAGTAACACAAAGTATAGCTGTGTGAAACTCTGTGCTCTACCTCTGTGAAACCCTGTGGAAGGGAAAAAAGCAGTTTCCCACAGAGTACCACAAAGTATAGCTCTGTGAAACCCTGTGGGAGGGAAAAAAGCAACAGAGTACTATAAAGGTAATTGTATCTCCTGATGCTATCACTTCTTAGTGATGGTATCAGTGGGTCGGCAGGTTCGTCAAGCGCGTCGCTTAGCACTGATACCATCACTCGGAAGTGATAGCATCAGAAGGGCGACCACATTTAACATTCAATTTTATATTTTTCTATTGTCAATTTTTACATATACACATCTATGAGCATACACTCAATCCATCAATATCTCCATGAAGTGGAACGGATTATCCATTTCGGTGGTAGCAGAAATGAAACGTCGATTCGGAATGAATTTCATAAATTACTGAATGAATACGCCAAGCAAAAAGGACTCATGATGGTGCCCGAAGTGACGATTAAAGCCACGAACGGCAAGAACGTCACACCCGACGGAACCCTCAAAGACTCCCTCCGCCAAGACTGGGGATACTGGGAAAGTAAGGACGAAAGCGATGATATCAACGTTGAAATCGAGAAGAAATTCGCCAAAGGATACCCGAAAGAAAATATCCTCTTCGAAGACAGCAAAACCGCCGTGCTGATTCAAAATGGCGTCGAAGTAGGACGCGTGCCCTTCTCCGACCACGAGGCACTCCACCGCTTACTCACGGCGTTTATCTCGTTTGAACGTCCGGAAGTGGTGAATTTTCGGAAAGCAATCGAACATTTCAAAGAAGATATCCCCAAAGTTACGAGCGTGTTACGAGAGATTATTATTACCGCCGAACGTGATAATCCCGCCTATGTCGCCGCCTCCGATATATTCCTCAAGCTGTGCCATGACAGTATCAATCCCTCGATTACCCGCGACGATATCCGCGAAATGATTATTCAGCATATTCTGACCGAGGATATTTTTAATACTATTTTTGATGAAACACAATTCCACCGTGAAAACAATATCGCCCGCCAACTCGAAGGCGTAATCAAGACGTTTTTTACGGGTGACATCCGCCGCACTGCCCTCGGGAGCGTGCAGCATTATTACAAAACCATCAACGCCGCAGCCGCAGGAATCGCAGACCACCACGAGAAACAGAAATTCCTGAAAGTAGTCTATGAGACATTTTACAAAAGCTATAATCCTAAAGCAGCCGACCGCCTCGGTGTGGTCTATACGCCGAACGAAATCGTGCGGTTTTTGATCGAAAGCACCGACTATCTCCTCCACAAACATTTCAATACTTTCCTCGAAGACCGCAATGTGGAAATTCTCGACATCGCCACCGGAACCGGTACCATTATCACAGACTTAATCGACTATATCCGCAAAGAAAAGCTCGAATATAAATACAAGCACGAGATCCATGCCAACGAAGTAGCCATCCTCCCCTACTACATCAGTAATCTCAATATCGAATTCACCTACGCCCAAAAAATGGGGAAATATCAGGAGTTTGAGAATCTCTGCTTCGTCGATACCCTCGATAATATGGGCTTCGCCTACAAAGGAAAACAATCCGATATGTTCGCACCCTTTACCGAGGAAAATACCGAACGTATCCGCCGCCAAAACCAAAAGAAAATCGCCGTGATTTTGGGGAATCCACCGTATAATGCGAATCAGCAAAATGAAAATGATAACAACAAAAACCGCGAATATCCCGAAATAGACAAGCGCATCAAAGATACATTCATCAAGCAGAGTACAGCACAGAAAACGAAGGTGTATGATATGTATGCGAGGTTTTATCGGTGGGCTTTTGACCGGCTGGAACATAATGGTGTGATTGCATTTATCACGAATCGTTCGTTCATTGACAGCCGCACATTTGACGGATTCCGCAAGACAATTCAAACAGAATTTGACTTCTGCTACATCATCGACACCAAGAGCGATGTGCGTGCTAATCCCAAAATAGCAGGCACTACGCATAATGTATTTGGAATACAGGCAGGAGTGGCGGTGATGTTCTTGGTCAAAAAAGCGAAAAGGGAGAATGAAACATGCAAAATCCACTATTGCACAATGGATGATTTCTGGCGTAAAGAAGAAAAATTACAATGGTTTACCGAAAACCCACTAAAAGATATCCCCTTCGAAAATATTCGACCCGATAAGAATAATAATTGGATAAATATTGCGGATACGGACTTTGAAACATTGATCCCCATAGATAAAGCAAAAAACAACAAAAGTCAATTATTTTCACTTATATCTAATGGAGTTAATACAGCTAGAGATGAATGGGTTTTTTCAAAAGATAAACGAACACTCAATGATAAAATAATGTTCTTTATAAATCAATTTAACGATCAAATTAATTCAGGTAAAT
>JBPOHH010000673.1:0-3426 GCA_052035765.1 Bacteroidota bacterium | reverse complement strand
ACATGTTCTGAATCGGAGTGTTAGCCCTTGATTCGACGGAGCAAGGAGTTGTGTATGTTTCTTAATTACATAAGGAGTAGTTAATTTTCCCTGTTTAGAGTCCGGTGTAAATCGTGCAATCGCCATCGCCGGCACCGGATGGAGATAATGCGGATAGAGGATATCGAGCAATGCCGATGTGACTTCCGGCAGCTCGCTATCAATATTTTTCTGGATACGTCCTGTGAGGAACGCGAAGGACTCAAGCATGCGTTCTACATGCGGGTCGGGTGATTGATCGACGCCGATTTCTAAGCGGCCGGCAATCTTGGGATATTTTCGGGCGAATTCAATACCCATCCGGCGTAAATAGGTGATTTCACGCTGGTAATATTGGAGGATTTCATCATCGTTGCTAACTTTCATAGACTTCTGTTGTACCCTTCATATTATTGTGAAGCTGGACCAAAAATGAAATTGGCTCTGTGATGGTATCTACTACCAAGAGTGCGTTAATTCTCAGCCACAGCGAACGGTTGATATTGTCATAGCGGTCGAAGGCGGTCTCTACTTCACGGAGGCGTGGCTCGAATGCGCCGATGATTTTTCCGAGAAGCCGGGAGAGGCGGCGGTGACTTGCGGTATCAAGCGGGTGAAAGAGCGAGAAAAGGTCGGGAATTCCATAATTAAACGTCGCTTGCTCTTGTTCATTGAGAAAAAAAGCAGGAAACGGGGCGCGGGTATTGAGCAGCCATGATACTTCTCGGCGGACAGACTCCTTGAGCTCCTCCTTGGTCAAGAAAATAAAGGGTCTTTTCTCATCAGGGATACGTGGCTCGAGATCGGTCAGACGTTCAAAGAGTAAGGCCCGGGCGCCTTGTTGCTTGCTTGGCATTGAATCCTCGTGTCACATGTACAGAACTACAAATTTCCGTTCTCCAAAAATAGCTAAAAAAATAGCGACACAGCCCATGACTGTGCTGTGTCGCTATGATTGAGCTGCCGAAAGAAGTTAGATCTTCTTGTTTTCTTTCAAGCTCCAGCCGCCAGGAATTGCCGTATCCGGCCCACCGGGAGCTTCTTTTTTCTGTGGAATATACGCCCATTTGATGGTATCGTAGTTAAACGACAGACTCTCGGAGGGTATATCGCCGCCGCCGCCGCTGACCGAGTAGCTTGAAATGATGGCATTGGTCATGATATATTCCATAAATTTCACCGGCTTACCGCCATCGGCAGTTGCACGGTAGATTTGGAATGTAAGTGTTTTGAAACACTCACCTTCACTACAGGATTGATTGAGGACCGGGGTAGATTTGTCCATGTATTTTGTCACGGAAAAATCTGAGTGATTCACTCGCTCGGAAGTACGGCCGCCGGCAGAACTTGTAGTACCGACTACCGACTGCGATTGACCATGGCTGTAGCTGAGAATCTCCAACTGTCCAACGTGCTCGCTATCAGTACTTTCGCCTACAACTGTACCGGCTGCTCTGTCAATCTTGAGATACATATTCGTCGACATAATTTCACCTTTGATAAAAGAATGATTAAAAACGTTGATGGTAAGTTTTGTTAGTAAAATTTACGTAATTTTACAGGGATAAAAGTAGAAAATACAGATTGTATACTTCTGCTTTTTGATATAAAAATAGGGCGATTCTTGTGTGTATAGAAGCAAGAGTTTCGCCCTATTGTTTTTAGGGGCATCAGGCAGCCGGTTCTGGCAATTCAGCCACGAGACGGATAGATGCTGTAAGCTCATTGAGCTGGAAGTGCGGACGGAGGAAGACAGTCGCCTTGTATGCTCCGGGCTTGCCGGGTACTTCGGTGACATCCACGCGTGCTTCGCGGAGCGGATAGCGTGCTTTTGTTTCCTGACCGGCTTCATCAAGACCCATTGCGTAATTCATGATCCAACGGTTCAGATATCCTGATACTTCTGCTGCAGTTGCAAAGGCACCGATTTTATCGCGCATGATTACCTTCAAGAAGTGAGCAAAGCGTGATGCTGTAAGGATATAGGGGAGTTGGGCAGAAATGCGGGCATTGGCATTAGCGGAGTCTGTATCGTAGGTCTTGGCTTTATTGGCTGTCTGACCGCCGAAGAATGCGGCATAGTCAGTGCCTTTGCAATGGCAGAGCGCCATAAATCCAAGCTCATCGAGCTCTTTTTCACGACGATCGGTAATTGCAATTTCGGTTGGACATTTCAGCGCTACATCACCTTCATCGGTGCTGAATGTATGCGTTGGCAGGCCTTCGACGAGTCCGCCGCCCTCTACACCGCGGATAGCGGCAGTCCAATTGTAGAGAGAGAATGCATTCGTGATGCGTTGTGCAAGAGCCCATGCGGCATTACCCCAGAGATATTTCTTGTGGTCTTTGCCATCGACATCTTCGACATAGGTAAAGCCTTCTACCGGCACGGTGTTTGGTCCGTACGGGAGACGCATTAAGATATGCGGGAGAGCGAGTGCTACGTAGCGTGAATCTTCGCTTTCGCGGAAGGAACGCCATTTGACAAGCTCTGCACTTTCGAAAATTTTCGATAAGTCACGTGGAATTGCAAGCTCGGTAAAGCTGTCCATATCAAACAGTTTCGCGCTCGCTCCGGTGACAACCGGTGCGTGGGATGCTGCTGCTACATTGGCTAATTTTTCGAGCAATAAGGTATCCTGAGGATGACGACCGAATTCATAATCAGCCACAAGCATGCTGTATGGATGACCACCGAATGTGCCGTATTCTTCTTCATAGATTTTTTTGAAGGTAGCACTTTGATCGAATTCAACGGCTTTTTCGAGGTCGTTGAGGAGCTCGGTCTTGGTGACATTCATCACCCGTAGCTTCATACGCGGACCTGTCTCGGAGTTAAATACAAAGTATTTCATACCGCGCCAGGTAGCTTCGAGGCGTTGGAATTCGGGAGCATGAACAATTTCATTGAGCTGATCGCTCAGGAGCTTGTCGATCTGTGCTACACGGTCATTAATCATCGCGACCGTGTCGGCACCGATGACCATTCCCTGATCGAGCACCTGTGATACAAATTCACCGATAAGGTCTTTTGCATATTCGCGTTGCGAATCATCACGCACCATCTTGCCTTCGAGGATAATTGAGTCCAATAAGCTCAAGTTTGCAGTCTCAACGGTAGCTCCGCCGGCTGCTGCTGCTTCTTCTTTTTTAGCCATTATTTCCTCCAACGGTAGAATTTTTAAGCGAATTGAGGGTATCTGTATTTGCTAAGACTTCCTGGAGCATGATGTCAAGTTTATCATTTCGGTCGAGTTTTTGCATCAAATCGGTAAGACGCGGGCGTGCTTCGAGAAGCTTGCGCATCGGCTCTACCTGTTTAACGATTGCCAGTGGCTCGAAGTCGTCCATGTGGTTAAAGAATAACTCAACATTGACCTTGCTGCCATCATTCTGGAGCTTGTTGTC
>JBPOHH010000281.1:0-1624 GCA_052035765.1 Bacteroidota bacterium | reverse complement strand
ATCAGCTCTCCGATAGCAGTCGGGTGCCGGATGATCTGGAATTCGCGGTGGCTGTTAATGGGAAATTTGAGTGGAGGAAGGTGAGCGCTCGCTTTGGCTCTTCGCCGGGCATGATTTTCTTCGAACCGGTAAACGGAGCAACTTACGCCTGCAAGCAGATTACCCTGCCCGGTAACGGTGTCTATAGTATTAGCGCGAATTCTCCGTTTATGGCTTATATGTACGGCTTTTCTAATTATGACTCCTACGGCTTCCCGGCAACCGTGAAGCTCTTTAACAGCACTATACCTGATACACTTGCACCAGTCGCGACTGGCACACAGAACTGCGATGGCTCTGTCCGCGACGGTATCGTCAAAGACTATCCCGATGCCGACAACACACGTACGAATTTGGGCTTGATATATATGGACTTGAATGCCGATTCAAGCTATAATTACGACTTTCAGTTTGATAGCAATCGATCTATCCTATCCGGCGAAACACGCGAGACAGATTGGTCACTCACGGTAATTGACTCAAGTCAAGCAGCCCGCGCGGTGCTGTGGTTCATCGATAGAAATGGTAATTATACAACTTCTGTATTTACCTATACCCCAACTAAACCTACACTTACACCCAATGATAATTTATACTTCGGGTTACTCAAGCAAAGGCAATCAGTATCGAAAAAATTTACTTTAACCAATCATACACAGCGTAATACAACTATTACTACCATTACTCTACAATCCGGCAAAGCAGGATTTTCGATAGAAAATATCGCGCTTCCATTTACATTGATGCCCGGCGAATCTCGGGAATTTTCCGTTACTTTCCAACAATCCAAAGATAGTAACTACATAGATAAAATCGGCTTTGGCGATACATGTACGATTATCTATCCACTGCAAATAATGGCAATGGTCGCGAGCCCCATCCTAGAAGTCGTTGACCATGAATTCAATACTCAAGTTGTCAATTCTCAAACTTCATGGTTCGATTTGTTAATAAAGAATACCGGCCGTGTTGATGCCATAATTACAGGAGATGATCATCGTACCTCTCTCATAGCTACACCGGAATTTCAACCGGTGAATTGGAATCAGACCTACCCGCTAATACTCCACCCCGGTGGCTCTCTTTCGCTACAAGTAGATTATCTCCCAACAAAAAAAGGCACTTCCACAGCGCGTATCACCTTTAGCAGTGATGCCAAAACGCTTGATAGCGTGTGCGTGCTGACTGCGACTGCCATCGATACTTCCACCGTCGGCGTGGAGGGCGACATCAGCCCCGCGCCGTTCACGCTTGGCGTGAGCCCGAATCCTATTGGTGCAAGCGGCGGAGCAGTGGAATTTACAATGCAATCACATGGATTTGCAGAACTTACACTCTTCACATCCACCGGCGAACGTGTCGCAACGCTCGCACAATCAGCGTATGACACAGGTAAGTATCAGGTAAGAATCCCAGTGGAATTACTCAGCTCGGGCAGCTATACTGTGCGGATGATGGTGGGGAATTTTTCACTCGAAAAAGCAGTCGTGATTATGAAGTAAGAGTGGTTCGCAGATATTTTTTGTGAAGCACAAGATTTGGTCGTAGGGGCGAATTACATTCGCCCCGGTCGTGCTGGGCTTTG
>JBPOHH010000399.1:0-1708 GCA_052035765.1 Bacteroidota bacterium | reverse complement strand
CAATCCGCCGTATTCAAACATTACCCTCAAGGTCAGACCTTCCATACAGGATACGGGCATTCGTACTTTTACCGTTAAGGCCGAGAACAGTGGTATCGAATCGAGCGCTACCTGTAGTATTACAACCCGAAAAAATACTCAATGGGCGATTATACAACCTCCTGCTTATGTAAAAAATAATCTAATTTCATCCGGAAGTATTCGGTTAGATAACGATGGTAATATTAGTTTCGGTACCCATCAACGATTTGGTAGTCACCAAAACCTTCAGGATTCTATCGTCATCTATCATTTCAGGAATCAGCGTTGGGAGTCGGAAACATTCCGCTCATCGCCACCGGATCCCCGCACGTATGGATACTTTGGTGACGTCGTTGATAAAGATGGAATGAATTGGTCTATTACCAATAAAGGTCTTGCAAAGTATGATGGTAAGTTCATGACTGTTTTCAATCAAACCAACTCCGATATTCCTTATACCAGTTTTAGGAATTTAATGTTAGACAGAAGTGGATATCCTCTTTGTACGACTGAAGATAACAAGAAAAACTATGCAGTTTCACGATACGATGGAAAAGCATGGAAATCTGTCAAGCTTACACTACCAAAAGCTGATTACGAAGTATTCTGGCGTTCTCCAATTTGTTTGGATTCAACCAATCGCCTATGGATACCGGCTTATAATTTTGGTATCGTACGCGTCCAAGATACTATCCAAGAAAATATGAACACAACTATACATCCAGATATCGGTGATCTTCTTTGTGATAAGGATGGTGAAATGTGGTTTATGTATAATCCTACTCCAAAGACCATAGCATTTTCTCATTTTGACGGTACGAAATGGGAACAAATTTACACACCAACTCAAGAAACCTTGTATTCCTTTATCTTAGATGAGAATAAAAATATTTGGGCTTGTTCAGGTGAGGGCTTTCATAGATATGGTAATAATGGAGTTTGGTGGACAACCTACAACAAGACCAATTCCCCACTAACTAGCGGTATATTCAATGCGCTACAGGACAAAAACAAAAACTTTTGGTTGGTGTCCCAAAATGGGTTTTATGTATTCAACCCCAATGGCTTAGTCGATATCCCTCTTGCCCCGTTAGCAGTCGAAGAACTACCCGGCATAACGGATGCTGCAATTACGATCTCTCCGAATCCTACTTCTACATCCGTGACTCTTGTAGGTATATCAGGCGTTACCTCCTTCCGCGTTGTCAACAGTTTGGGTATGGATATGGGACTTGGCAGCGAACTTGCCATCGGTGCAACTCAAGAAGAAATCAATGTTTCGGGCCTGGTAGCAGGTATCTATTTTATTCAACTCCGCACCCCGACCGGGATGATAACCAAGCCGATGATGGTCGTGCGATAATTATACCTTCAAAAAAAGAGAGCCCATGATGAGATTTCATCACGGGCTCTCTTTTTTGCGTTTTCCAGTTACATCCTCCTCAACTTCAACCTCACGAAAAGCATTATATTTAGCCGAAATTTTAATTATTTTCTCAGGTACTCTACTGCGATTGATATTTTTCTTGGAAACAATGAATCATCTGCGTAAGTTGCCTTTAGAAAGTGAGTTACACGTTCACATTTGCTACAATTTACTTTTTCCGCTCCTACAATCCGCCCTCTCTCAAGGGCATTTATTTACTTTTTTCCGGAGGTTTAGATGAAAATGTTCGCTACCCTTGTT
>JBPOHH010000484.1:0-3139 GCA_052035765.1 Bacteroidota bacterium | reverse complement strand
ATCTTCGTGCGATCGAGAAACGGTTCGATGACCACACCTTCGGGAAGTGTCTTTTCAATCTGCCGGATACGTTCTTTTACATTTTCAATGACTTCACTGCTGTTACCACCCTTGAGCATAAGCACGACGCCGCCCGCGGCCTCGCCTTCGTCGTTGTAGGTCATTCCACCGTAACGAATTGCAGTGCCGATACGCACCTCGGCGACATCGTTAATAAGCAGCGGCGTACCATTCGAAGTGCTTTTGACCACAATTTGGCGAATGTCTTCCATGCTGCCGATTAATCCTTCGCTGCGGATATAGAGCACGGTGGATTTTTTCTCGATGTAGGCGCCGCCTGTGTTTTCGTTATTCTTTTCGAGGGCGGTAAAAACATCATTCATGGTGATATTGAACGACTTCAGTTTGCCGGCATCGATGGCGATTTCATATTGCTTGAGCTTGCCACCGAAACTGCTGACATCGGCAATTCCTTTGACACCAAGCAATTGCCGGCGTACTATCCAATCTTGAATCGTGCGGAGCTCGGTCGCGTCATACCGCGTTTCATAGCCATGCCGCGCGCGGAGCACATATTGATAAATCTCCCCGAGTCCGGTCGTGACCGGCGCAAGCTCGGGCGTTCCCATTCCGGCCGGAATCTGTTCTTGCGCGCTTTTGAGACGTTCTGTGACCTGCTGCCGCGCCCAGTAAATATCCACATTATCCTCAAAGACAATGGTAATAAGCGAGAGTCCGAAGCGGGAAAAACTGCGAATTTCATGGAGTCCGGGGATATTGCTCGTGGCTTGTTCGATCGGGAACGTAATGAGGCGTTCAACATCCGGCGCGCCGAGCGAAGGAACGGATGTAATGACTTGCACTTGATTGTCCGTGATATCGGGCACGGCATCGATCGGAAGACGGGTGCATTCGTAGCCGCCATAGCCGACGAGCAGCAGGACGAAGAGCCCGATGATGAGTTTGTTCTTGACGGAGAACCTGATAATGGTAGTTAGCATAATAATATTATAGAGATGGTAGTTATGAAAACAAAATACGTAGTAAGTCTTTCGTATCCGACAGCCGGAACCCACACCCTGCCCTCTCCCGAGAGAGGTAACCCACACCCGGCCCTCTCCCGAGAGAGGGTAAATACAACAAAATTTACCAACCAAATTCCCTCTCGGGAGGGGATAAAGGGGTGGGTTAAGCGGCTGTACAGGTAATAGAGTATCAAAATGTAGAATGTGTCATTCACAGCTTGGCGAAGCATCAAGCAACTATCAAATTCTAACGCTCCAACCACAGAGAGGCACAAACCTCTGCAAGAGGTTACACCACTCCCTGAAATGGGCGTTGGATTAAAGAAAATTAGATGCAGAAATTCAGGCGTGCACGATAATCCCGCTCGGAATTATCCAAGAGGATTGATACTGTTCACGGATTAACCGCCTTGTATCAGCAGTATTTGGGAGGTTGCCAGATGGCGGAGGTGTATTCGGATTCGAGGAATTGAGCAGCGAGTAGTATTTTGGGTGGTGTTATTCGCACAAGAGGTTGCATTATAATAGTAGTACTACGCCAGTTCGAAATTTGACCGCAGCAAATGCAACTGCAGAAGGGTGAACATTGTTCGACATCTTTGTCGTGATGCGTGTGGTTAGCAGCGGCAGGTGCGGAGGCATGAGAAGCTACACTATCGCGGACCTCGCTGCAATCCTTCATGTCGCCGCAGGGCAGGCATGAAAGCAGCAGAATATAGAGGGCAAAAAGGAGGACGTGTATTCTCATAGAATTGCAAGTATCACGATTAAACCATTACATTTTCCGCGAAACTACGGAGGAATGGTGAGGTAGCCAAATCGAGATGGCTATGCATGGAAATCAATGGACGATATGTTAGTATCAGGGAAAGAATGTATTCTTTATTCTCGCAAGTATTCCGACACTCTCCGGTTGTTCTGTCGTGACTTCTTCATCCGTATCAGCCCAATACTCTCTCACTTCGTCTTCCGTTACCAAGGGTGTCCAATGGCTGCAATTTTCATAGAGAATTGATGTGGCGTAAAAATCCACCTCTCCATTTTCTTCTACGTCAAACCAAAAGAGCTGTTTTTCGGTATAGTATTCTTTTTCGCCGGTCATTAATTGACCTCCCGGAACAAGCTTATTGTCGCTGTGCTTCACAAATTCATGGTTAAAAGTAGAACAACGACAATGCCAGCAAGTACCGTTTTTAACAGCAATTTTCCCACATACCTGGCAGCATGCCATGTTTGTAAAATTACGAATTCTATACTCGATAAAGGCATCATTAGCTTCTATTGAGTCCGGTACTGCCTTTATCAAATCATCCCAGCACTTATAGTCTTTTTTCGCAAATTCTTTGGGTTTGTCATTCATCATGTGGAGTAGTAATGTCGTGTCTTTACTCGATAGCTCGACCCGCTTCACATCATTCCAATATATTACTATGTCATTTTTTTGTTGTGAAGCGTTGAAAAGAATCGAGAAACGATCCGGATGCTCAATCGATAAATACGGTGTCCGTTCAAGCTGTTTTTGGAATTGATACATGCGCCATTTGAACATACCATGTGACAGGCCAAATATAACAAGCAGAGCTACTGCCAGCGAACCTAGAATTATTACTATCTCCATAATTTTCTAAACGTTACTTAAAAATATTTTCAGGCACCCAGATATATTCTCCCGGCTAGTGACTGACATAACACTGAATAATTTGCACAATTAGCGAATACAATTTACTTCTTTTTCTTCTTGTAATTCCTCCGGCCTGACATGCACAATTTCCCCATCGCGCATGACAACAAGCACGGATTTTTTGGCGCGCTTGTACTCGATAAGCCGCTTGTAGGCAAGGTCGAGACCGGCGAGGATTTTTTGCTTTAGCTCTTCATCTTCATTTTTCTTTGAATTCATGGTAGTGTTGAATGAGGGTATTGTACTTCCGTTGATCAACTATAGACAAGCCGGATTCTTCGGTTTTTTCAGCGATTAATTCAGGACTTCCATTGGTATTATCAAAAATGTAGAGCTTATCCGGTTCATTCCAGTACAACTCAAACAGATTTTTAATACCATTCTTGTAGCGCCTCTCGATGACATCTGCTTCTATAGAATGTCCGCCTTCTAT
>JBPOHH010000670.1:0-2151 GCA_052035765.1 Bacteroidota bacterium | reverse complement strand
TTCACCGGTCACTGCGCCGTAATAGTCGAAAAATTTGTCCATTAATTCCTTGCGGAATGTGCCAACCTCGGCAAAACGTCCGAGATCTTTTGAGTCGAAGTAGTTCATAGAAATATGTGTAAGTGTTGTAATTGTATGTAATTAAATTGTTCGTTATTTTCTGTGTTCTGTTCTTGCCATGCGATAGAGCACATGCGTCCTGAGGTCACTATCGAGCGGCACACGCGGATGTTGAAATTCCCCGATTTTGGTCATTCCGATTCTTTGCATCACACGCTCCGACGGCTGATTGAGTACTGCCGTAAAGGAATAGATTCGTTCGAGTTGCAAATTTTCAAATCCAAATTCCAGACATGCTCTCGCGCCTTCGATAGCATAACCCTGATGCCAGAATTCTTTCCGGAGTCGCCAGCCAATTTCGAAGCAGGGTGTGAATTCAGCATCAAAGGTCGCTTCATTCAATCCTATAAACCCAATAAAATCAGCACTTTCTTTTAATTCCACAGCGAATAATCCATAGCCGCGTTCGGCAATTATTGACGATTGAGTTGCGATAAATGCAGCCGACTCCTCGGCAGTTTGCAGTCTCGGGAAGTATTTCATAACTTCCGTATCTGCATTCAGGGCAGCATACTCGGGCAGATCACTATCCTTCCATTGCCGGAGAATGAGACGTTCAGTGGTACATACTACTTGCTTATTCATGAGTTCTGATTTGAAGGGCAAGGGGATAAAGTGGATGATAATGCGGCGTGGTCTCAAGCAAGAGCCAATGATTCAAATCATGGATGGTATCGATATCTATAAGGAGGTCGAGCATAGCTATGGAGAGATTTAATTCTTTAGCTTTTTCAATGGTTTGCAAGGCGACTACCGGCGAACTCCACGTGATATCCTCAAAGAGGGAAGGATAGAAGTGATTCATGCCAATTAAGTAATACCCTCCATCGAAAGCAGGACCAATCACGATATCTTTCGTCAGCAATGCGATACGCGCTTGGCGGAGAATATCCGAACTGATATCCGGTGTGTCGGTGCCAATAATCAGAACGGATGTCGCGGCACTTGTCTCGAAGGTATGAACAGCGGCATACTTCAAACGTTCGCCTAAGTCTTTGCCTGATTGGGGGATAATCGGGAATGAATGGTTGGTATTTGCGATCCAGCTACGCATCGCATCTTCGTCATGAACACCCGCGTACCAGATTGAGACATCCATACCATCTTGTACAGCATCAGCTTGTCGGAACGTATTTTCTGCACATCGAGCATGGAATTCGGTCGCGAGCATTTGCCCGACGGTGGCAGCGAGCCGGGTTTTTACGTTTCCGGGATGTGGATATTTTGTAAATATGAGTAGCGCTGTATTCACCATTACTCCGATGGGAAGTTTTTCTGCAATTTACTGCAATGAACAGCGATGACCAAGATAATTTTCAAGTGCGAGAATTTATTGATGAATGTCAGCGCAGCACCCATCACCAAAGGCGATACATTGTATGCGAATTATAATGAGACCTAGAAGGATCGTAAGGTGATAATGCAAGCGCAGGGATTTTGGCGGTGAAAGATTTTATCGGTAGTTTCGCAATTGAAGTGAAATTGTACGGCTGCGAGCCGGATTCTATTCAATGAACATTTATATTCTCCTGCACTATGAACCCAAAAATCGAACATCTCTCACAAAAAAAGCTCGTCGGAATGCGTCAAACGATGACATTTGCTGCTATGAATCCTGCCATTCTCTGGAGTGCGTTTATGCCACGGAAGCGGGAAATTCCATTGATGGTCGGCACCGATTTGTATTCATTGGAAGTCTATCCTCATAATTTTTTTCAATCGATGAGTAGTACTGCTGAGTTTGACAAATGGGCAGCAGTTGAAGTCTCGGAAAATCAATCAGTTCCTGATGGAATGGAGATGCTGGTGCTGCCGGATGGGTTGTATGCAGTGTTTGTGCATTATGGTCCTGCAAGTGAAGCCAAGGCAACCTACGATGCTATTTTTCGCACGTGGCTGCCTGCATCCGACTACAGGATCGACGAGCGCCCCCATTTTGCCGTCATGGGCGCTAAGTACCGGCACAATGACCCGCAGTCGGAGGAAGACATCTGGATACCGGTGCGAAGTAAATAACCCCAAACTCGATAC
>JBPOHH010000130.1:0-19437 GCA_052035765.1 Bacteroidota bacterium | reverse complement strand
CTTTGCGGATACCGATTTTAGAATTTGGTGCATCGATTTCGACCTTGCCGTATGCCTCGTCGATGCGGATAGAACCCGAGCGGTCGTTGACGATAATAGCCGTCGAATCGGTAGCACGTATCTGCTTAAAATCAATCGTCGAATAGTCGGCATTCACGGTCGCACGATCGGTGTTTTTGAGGGTAATCGTTGCGCTTTTGGAGGATATGGTCACCTGACCTTTGACATCGGCAAGTGACATCGTCGCATACTGTGCCTCTATCAGAATATCTCCCGTGGAATTAGCGATATCAATTGTGCCACTTTTGGATTTAATTCCTGCACCTGATTTCAAAGCTGAAAGACGGATAGAACTGTATGGAGCTTCAACACTTACATAGTCTGCATAATCCTGAATTCTAACAGCACCGCTCTTGCTGACAAATGTAAGCCGTCCCTTGGAATTCTGAATCGTCGTCGTTCCGTAGTCGTTGGAGATATCCTTGAGCGCCGAGCAGTCATGTGCGGTGAGAGTATTGGACTTTCCCAAGATGCGGAGTTCGCTGCGGATTCCGTCAAGCGACAGTGTGCTGTACTTTGCCGAGAGAGTCACAGGATTGGCAGACGGGAGATAGACTTCGCACGATATTTCTTTCTTGAAGTACGAACCGAATTTCAAGCCAAAGAGGTTGAATTGATCATCGCTTTCGGATGGCATTCTATCCTGAATGCTGATCGCTACATTCGTCGAATGAGGCGACTCGATGATTTTCATGGAGTCAAGAAAAAGAGTCTCGTCGTCTTCGTCGGATGCGGATACTTTTACGGTAATTTTTATATATACTTGTGGGTTATCCCAGGATTTAACAGCCACATTTGCGCTGGAAAATCCCATGATTTCAATTTTTTGTCCGGCTGCGGCTGCGATTTTGCGTTCAATATGCTTCGATTTTTCTGCGCGGAGAATTGGCACCGCACAGAGGATAAGCAGGAGAGTAATGAGGGTCGTTTTCATAGTGGAATTTCTCCGTTTTCGATCATTTCCTGAAGGATTTGCAATTTTTGTCGGTAGAGCTGGCGCAGCTTGCTTTGTTTCATTGCCGAGAGATCGCCGGACTTCGCATCTCGTTGGAGTACATAGATTTCGGCGTCGAGCAATGCGATTTGTTCTTTACGGTTCGCAAGAATATCCGCGTCCGGTGAATTCCTGCTGATCGTCTTTTCGGCGGTCGGCACTACTTTTTCGAGTGCTTTGATAGCCGTGCGGTAGGCGGCATCGTATTGGACTTCTTCGGGGCGGCTGCTGGCGATTGTTTTGTCAATTGCCGAGTAGGCGCCGAATCCTGCAAACATGAGCACAAGCGATGCAGCAATGCCATAAATAAAGCTGCGTTTATCAAGGAAAAATACCGTTTTTTTGCGTCCGGACACAGCATTCATTTCGTGCTCAATCGCGCTCCACATACGAGCTTGCGCATTTGCGGACGGATTATCCGAATCATTATAAAATTCATTGGGTTGCATAAGTATTCCTTTCGAATATTAGAACTCGTTCGCTTTTTTCCATTGGGTTTGTAAAAATTGTTTTGTTCGGGTGAGTATCGTGCGGCTTGTACTCTCGCCCACGCCGAGCATCTGAGCGATTTCTGCGTGGGAGTAGCCCTCGACTTCATAGAGGACAAACACCATGCGTTTGGTCTCCGAGAGGGAGGACAGCCATGATTTCATGAGGTCATTCCATTCGAAATGGTTGTGTTCGTCGGTGGCTATGTCGGAGGGTGAATAATCCTCATCAAACACCGTTTCGAGGGGAATCACCGTGGTGCGGCGGCGGTCCATTTTCATTTCATTGAGGGCGAGCCGGAAGAGCCAGGAGGAGAATTTACCGGTGCCTTCGAATTGCCGAATATTCGTATATGCTTTAATAAAAGCACGTTGCACCCATTCTTCGATCTGATCGCTATCCCGCTCGAACTGCCGCATGAACCGATAGAGGGGAGTCACATGCAGCTCATACAGCCGCTTGAAGGCAGCGTGACTACCTTGCTGAGCGCGTTGAATAAAGAGCTGTTCGTCGTTCATAGAGATGCGTTTTGAGGTTTGACAAAGTGCCACTACCGGCTTGCAAGGGATTAGATGCAAAATTACTTCAAAACGCTACAGGATTTTTTTTGTGGGGGAATTTTCTGTGCAGGCGTGGTGAGACGCGATGCATCGCGTCTCTCCGGGGATGGTATATTTCACGTCTGAATGGATGCCTACGACGCATGCGTAGAGACGCGACGCATCGCGTCTCTACGCGTCTACAACTCTTTCACATGCAGATAGTTACGTTCGATTACACCAGCCGAACGGCAGGAAAACAAAAGAATTAATTTTCATGCTATGTAGTACTATTGCCATAATGTTACTTCCTTCATTGTCTATCAGTTAGCAGTACAATCATTGAGTCAATGATATGCCGTGTTGCCTTCATGCTTCCCGGGAAATTGCCCGTTTCAGATCTCACCCTTTTATTGATAGTAGTAGCGGGCGACGTTGGTGACGCTTGCCGGGAGGTTGCGGTAATATTGATGGATGCCATATCATCGGTGGAGATATTTTTGGGGCTTGGAATATCATCCATATTCCAAAATTCTTGTAAGGGTATTGTAGATACTAACGATGGTAGATACTCCTGATTGAAAAGGGCAGTATCGAGTGTCGTCCATTTCCCATGACTATCCATAGACTCTGCTTTGCATCTCACGCTATCTCGCGTTGCTGTGAATGTAACATTACTCCCAAGGTTAAATTCATAGTATTCAATGGAAGAAATATCCTTAGCTTCAGGTGGTTCTACATCGGAAGTGAGCCCACATGATACAAAGAGCAGACTGCACAATGACCATAACAGTATTCTGATTTTCATTATTTCTCTCCTTGATTTTATATTTACGATGTTGTTTTGTTTGGCTAGGATGCCACAGAAGTTTTTGTGAAAAACCGGTGCGGTGAGCGCAACTTATGGTATTACAAGTTCATTACCAAAGAAAAAAATGGTAAAAGTGGATTATTTTGATAAAAAATATTTTTGCCGTGTAAATGCGGTAAGATTTAGAGAAGTAATGGGTTAGTAGCTTACCCAAAAACCGAGGGCATCGCTGGGAAGCGATACTCTCGGAAGAATCCCCTGAGCCGCTCGCGAAGAAGCGAGGGGCTTTGGGGAGAAGGGGAATCACTGGCATTCGACGGGATTTGGGTTGAGTTCGACCGGCTCGCCGGCTGTAACATTCTTCCCTTTAAATGCAGGATAATCAAATGGATAGAATGTACACCGAAAGACATTATTCGTGCCTACCTCCGAGCCTTGGGCTACAGGACCCTGCATACTAACAGGAGATTTATACTGCCAGACAATGTTTTTTTGTGGTGTCACTTCCGTAAATATCCCAAATGCGCCAAGGCAAATGAGCGTGTTTCCGTTTGGCAGGCGTTGAGCGCCGGAGAAGGTGGGAGAAATAAAAAAACCGACGGTATCTCGGTAGCTCCATGATGGTGCAAGTGGACCATACGGCATGCCTTTTCTGCGGGAGTAGAGGGCTTTTGGTGTGACGGGTGGTGCGATAATATCGACACTGCATATATTATCCGGACGCTGCAGACCATTATTAAAGACGATAATTCTGCCGGCATCGGGGAGTCCTTTTTCGATCCAATGTGCCGAATGCTGACCGAAGAGACGCTGGTCTGATTTTGTGCCGGAATTATAGACGGCAGGATTACCCCACCGGTAGAGAATATCTCCACCCTTGCCGGATTTCCCGCCGGAATGTGCGGCAGCTTGCTTCGTCGTCGTCGAATGGTCGATGATCCAGATTTCGCTCAAGGTCTGCGAACTGATGATTATCTGATTCAGCAGGGGATTGAATGCCATGGAGTTTGCGTGTATCCAGTCCACCGTATCGCCGCTTGAGGCATTGATATAATTGATGTTCATCCGTTCGGGGTGCGCAGCCACTGAGCCGAAATTCGGCTTGGCAGAGTCTGCATCCTGTATCAGATGATCCCACAGCTTCCATTCCCAGACAATGACTCCGGAATCAGTACCAATGGGCTTGATTTCAATAATTTTCTCGCTCCAGACGCCTCTCTGCGGCGTTCGACCGGGGTCACGTCCCGCCGAAACTGCCTCAGCATGCGTACGGGCATCCCAGACGATAGCCAGGACATTGCCATTAGGCATCGGGTAGACATCATGATGCTGACACTCCATAGAGTCTGCAATTCGATACCGCCACCGGACAGAGCCGTCCCAGGCGATTTTTTCGATAATTCCACCTGAACCCGGCGAAAGAAAATTCTGCATTCCCAGGCTTCCCGCCCTGAGCAGCGAGCCGTCCGGCAGCAAATACACCGACTGACCGGGCTTGTACATACTCGGCCATGAATGTATCAGGCGGCCACATTTATCAATAAGATAGGTGGTCGTAGTAATTCCCGGTGCAAACAACACATAGCCATCCTGCTGTCCCGGCTGATGATGGAGCACCCCGACTGTGGACTGCGCAGACAGGCAGCCTACCGGCAGCAAAACCAGCATCACCCACAGATATAAACACCGGAGAATTCTCAGAGTACACGGCATGTCTTTTCTTTCAGGATGTGAGGGAATGGATACTGTACATATTGCCTCAACCAAACAATGGCGCACCCGCAGCCATGCACGAGTGCGCCATTATATTGAAGCGATGCTATCGTATTATCGAATCACCGCAACTTGTACGGTTCCAAAACCTTTCGGCGTGACAAGCCGCACAAAATACGTACCGCTTGCAGCGAAGGTGAGCGGGAAATTATGTTTACCCGCACTCAATTCTCCGGTGAATATCGTGTTCACCTTTTCACCGATGGCATTGACGAGTTCGACCCGTACTGCACTCTCTGCCGGCAGCGTAAAGTGCACGGCTGCTGCCTCTGCACTTGGATTCGGCGTAATGCTCATACCAAGGGCACGGGCAGCTTCATCTTCACCAACCGAAGATGGATTACCAATACCAAATACCACACTCGAGTCGGTACCAATATTGGTTGTGAAGCGGATTCGACCATTGAAGGTATTAGCCGCATTTGGAGTAAATGCGAGTGTGATCATGGTCTTACCGCCTGGACTAACGGTAAATGATGTCGGTGTGCATGTAAAGACAGGGTCATTCGATACGGCACTCGTCACGAACAGCGTGTCGGTGCCGGGATTGATTACTTCAATCACGGAGTCGATAGTCACACCTATCGAGACTGCATCAAAGAGTATCTGACGGCTCTCTAGCTGCATTTCTGCATTCGGCTTGACGCCTTCGCCCGAGACGAGAATGGTGTCCGGCAGGGTATTTGCCACTGATCGGAGCGTCGTAGTAAAGACACCGGCAGCTGTGGGAGCGAAGCGAACGGTCACGTCAAGCGATGCGCCCGGAGCAAGGTTGAATTGAGCAGGAATCACCGAAAACGCTGTAATCTGTTGATTCGCAGCGCGGAAACTCGTTACTCTCAAAGTATCATTACCGGAATTAGTAATGGTAATCATCGAGTCTTTGACCGAATTTATCATTGCTTTCGGGAAGGCGATTTCGTGTTTGTTGAATTGAATCGATGCTGCCTTGAGCACTTGTAGCCCAAGCTTGTAGGTGCCACGACTCGTGAATGCATAGACTGCATTACTCGTAGCGACGAGTCCACGGACGAGCACACTGTCGAGCCCGGCATATTGCCAAGTTGCACCGTTATCACTCGTGGCATAGACCCCGCGATTTGGCGCATTTTGGGTAATCGGACTCGCACTATAGGCCACATACAACACACCGTTTGAGTCCATGGTCAGCGCGCGCGCATCGGATACTGCTGAAGGAGGCGATACGATTTTTTCCCAACCTCCTGCATTCTTACGGAAGATTGAGGAGATGCCGTTGACTGCTGCCGAACCGCAATAAGTATTTGATTTATCGGAAGTAATTGCCACGATTGGCGATTTGTTCATTCCGGCAGTATCGGTAGTCCACGCGCCACCTGTGTATGCACGCTTGAATAATATCGCATCTTGAACGGCGAGTTGCTGATTGAAAACAGCACCGGACACGTATTGGTTGGTCATTGTAAAGTCGGTATGCATCGCCGTTGCGGCTTGACTGAGTTGATTGGGGGAGACGAGTCCCATTCCGGCTGTATCGATTGCCCAGGTAGGATTAGCGGAATATAATCGCATCGGTACCCCGGTTCCGCTGGAATTGATAATCGACCTGCGACCATTTCTATCGGCATAAAAAACAGCACCGAAAAAATTACTCGTTGATGCCGGCACAGCACTCAGCCCGGTGGTATCAATTGTCCACGTAGCGCCATTGTCGGTGCTTTTGTAGATCTGTCCGATTTGCTGTCCTCCACCGCCGCCGCCGGTGGCTGCTAATTGAAAGTACGACACACCGGCTTTATCCGAACGTATCAGAGGACGCGTACCGGAATATCCGACAGCAGGAAATACTTTCGACCATCCGGCACCTTGCTTGAGAAATACACCGATACCGGTGCTCACGAGCGTGGAATTCCCCAAAAACTGTACGCCGTAGATATCTTCCGCCATAATTCCTGATGTGGAGTATGTCCATGAATCTCCGTTAGTTGCGCCGGTATAGCAACCAAAAAGTGTCGCCACTTCCACGCCCGCATCACCACTGAGATCGGTAATACGCACATTCTGAATATTCGACACTGCGAATGCTCTCAAGCTTGAATCGATGCGTTCCCACGACGCACCTGTCAGCGTTCTGCGGTAGAGTTGAGAATTACCGCCGCCACCAAACCCGCCGCCACCGGTGGCAGCATAGACCGTATTCCCTGCATCATCACTGAATCGTGCGATAGATGCTGTGCCAATACCTGCCGAGTCGCGGGTCCAGGTCGCACCGTGATCGGTCGAAACCCATGTGCTTCGGTTCGTAGTACCGGCGAATATCCGTCCATTGCGTGTACCGAACACCGAGGACATACCCAGTGTATCGGCGGCCGCACCGAGGCGCGTCCACGTTCCGACGGTCGGATTGAATTTCCAAACGCCTTTATTCGTAGCAGCATGCAATGCATCACGGTCATCGAGCGAAATATCGGAGACAGTCAGACGGCCGATGCCGGATGTGTCCTGACGCCAATCACTGCCGTCACGTTTGTTGCGGTAAATGGTTGAACTGTATTGCACGGAAATATCATCGGCGAGGAGAATTTTACGGTAGGCGGCATTACCCTGCGGCACGGTCGGCGTAGGGTAGCTGATGGGATTCGTACATGTCTCGGCAGAGCCATTATAGCTCATAACCACGGTCTCACCATTTTCGAGCAGAACGGCATAGGTGCGTGTTTCACCGATTTCACCCGATTTGAATGCAGCATCGACAATGCGGCGTGCGGGATTGGTCTGATAGACCTGCTTGCCTTTGCTCCAGGCACCGGCGGTAAATTTCGAACTGTAAATCGTCGAACGTGTGGCGGTCAGGCGATACGCGCCGGTCTCCGAGAATGTATTGACCGCGACAATTGCTTCACCGTCCGGCATTTCAATCTGCTGCGCAAGTGCCGTCGAGTAGAATGCGCCCGCTGCTAGTATCGGCATCAGCAAACGCGAAAAAAGAGTCCCAAAATGCATATATTCCTTAGAATTAATGAAGTAGTAAATAAAATAAATAGCTGTTTTATCAAATAATAATCGGCAAAATTAAGGATTGTTGGACAGATAGACCTACAGAATAATTCTCTTTGATATTAATACTCAAAAAGCCGAACTCTTCACCGTGAAGAGTTCGGCTTTGCTGAAGAATACGACAGATTACTCCCCACGCCAGGAGAGGTTGATCCCTGCACTGAAATTCCGTGGTAAGCCCGCTTCTAAAAATGCAGCTTTTGCTCCTGAATCATCAGGATTAATCCACACCGAAGCTGCATACTTTTCATCAAAAAGATTCAGCCCCCGCACAAATCCGCGTACGGAGAGTCCGCCGGTAATTTCTTGTTCATAGCTGATACCTGCATCAACGACAAGATAGGAATTCACCGGTAAGAGATTGGCATCATCGGCAAAATATCCTCCCACAGTGCGCATCTCTGCGTCAATGCTCAACTTATCAAAAAAAGTCGGCTGATATTTTGCCCGAATCGTAGCAAACATATCGGGCAGTCCGGCTGACTTGTTGTTGGAATAGTCCTTATTCGCCGCTCCGGTCACATTACCCTCAACTAAAGAATCAATCTTGTATTCAATATATTTGTTATTTGCGTAGGTAATTGCCGTAGAAAGAGTAAGGCCATTCTCAATCCTCATGCTCCCTCCGAGCTCGGCTCCCACTCGCCGCGTTCTTCCCGCAGAAAAATAGAATCTTCCACCCGAATACGGGATAATATCATTCGTAATCTGTATCCAATATGCTGCTACATCAAGGGATACAGCAGCCGAACCCATGCCGAGGAAATCATCAACCTGCGGCAATGCCTTCCAACCGAGCTCATACGTCGTCGAGCGAATCGGCTCTAAGAGAGGATTAATTACAAAAGAAGCAAGCGAAGCCGGCGGATCGGTTTCGTTTCCTGCCGGTACTTCAATTCCACCGCCAAGATTGGCATACACGCTCATATTATCAGCAAGCCGATACATCAAGCCGAGTTTCGGAGTCGTATTCTGATATGTTTTTTCAGCAACAAGATTCAGCGGCTTACCATTGTCAAAAAGCGTTTCGTTGTAATACGTGATTTTGTCGAATCGCGCACTCAAAACAGCGCTGAATTTCTCGCCAAATGAGAGTTCTTCCTGCACAAAGAGCCCAAAATTATTGGCTCCCTCGCGCTTACTCGTTCGCAGTGAATCACGCGCCCCGCTTGTCAGATAATAAAATTGAATCGCACCATCCTGATATTGATTGTCAACGCCGGCGATTAAATGCGAACCAATCTCATCGGATATTTTACCAAAATTCTTGTAAATGACATTCCCGCCAACATGATAGCGAGTGAAGTCACGAAACGTATTCCGTTCCGACCGCTGTAAAAATTTCGGTTGAATAAATGCCATTGACGTGATGGTATGATTGTCCCCAATCGCATGATCAAGCGTTACGCCCATACTTCCCAAGCGATTAAAACGACGCTCATCACGAGCTACGAAATTCGCAGGAGAAATAGTCTGCGCCTGCTGTGCATTCGAGTCGAACTGTGCCTGCGTCAGCGGTCCTGCAATTCTAAAAATATTAGAAGCAGCCGCCATAAACACACCGAGCTTCGTGCGGAGATTCACCTGTGATACAATCCCGAGATTAAACTGCGTAATCGCGCTCGACGAGTGGTTGCGCCATCCGTCAAATGTTGTATTATTGAATGATACATACATCTTACCAAGGTCGCTCGTCGTACCGGCCTGCAAGGAATTTTTCATCATTCCAAAACTCCCCAACTGCGTCTGCGCCGATACAAACGGCACGCTCGACACGGGGATCGAACTGATATTGACAATTCCACCGGAAGCATTTCCCCACAAAGCCGATGCATTCGACCGCAGCACTTCGATGCTTGAAGCGCCGGTAATATCTATTAAATCAAAGGCAGTACGACCGTCGGGTTCGGTTTGGGGAATACCATCGACAAGTACGCGTATCCCGCGTGATGTGCCTGCATTCGAGCGTTCACCCGCGCCGCGCGCGCCGTAGCCGCGGATGGTAATACGCACGTCGTGATTGCCGGTCCTCGCCTGTACAAGCGCGCCGGGAACGATGGACAATACTTCGTCGAGACCAAATCCGCGGCGGTTTTGGAGTTCCAAAGGAGACACTACTGTCACAGCCAAAGGTACATCCAATGTTTTTTGAGCTTGCCGAGAGGCAGTCACCGTCACCGGCTGCGCGGCATAGACTGAGTCTTTCGGCGTGTTTTTTTTCTTTTGAGCAAATGTTTCACTTTGCGTGAAGGCGAAAAGACAAAGAAGAATAAGAAGTGTTTTTTTCATTTTTTTATACGAATAGTTAGTTTGGCTCATATTCCAGCCAAAGAAATAAATCAAGTAATTATTTGATAATTCATGAATTATCGATACTCAACTCTCACAGCGAATGCACGCGGGAGTCCAAAGTGCGTTCCGCCGAGAGCTGATTCAAACTTATAGAGATAGGGAGTGTCGAGTATATTGGTCACCGCCGCGCTGATGCGGAGTGATTTCCAGTCGAAATAGGCACCAAGGTCGAGGGTCATTCGCGGCGCGGTGGCTTTGTCGGGCGAACCTTCCATTTCCACCGAAAGGTCGAGTAAATCAATCACCTTGTCGCTATACCCGCGGCGCTTGAGTTCGGCGCGTGATGCCTCTTCCGTGAGCCCGACGCCCGCTGAATCCGTGAGATCAAACGGCAGTCCGAGATCAAAATGCGAGGCAAGCGTGAGTCCGAAATTGTCGGTCAGTGCGTAATTGATATTCAGCGCTGAGGTTACGAGCTGATTATGTTCCGTCGGGAAGAATTCTTCGCCTTTGAACGGATGCGAGTAATTATGTCCTTCTTCGCCAATAAGCAGTCCGCCGGATACCGTCGAAGAGCCGTCTTCGGGAATTAATCCGAGCGACGCGCACACACCGACCGACAGCCGGGCGGTGAATTTATTCCAATTATGCAGACGCACATTGAGTTCTCCGCCACCGACAAATCCTTGCGTCAGATTCACCGGGAAAATTATCCCCGAAACGCCCAGCTCGGCTTTGACTAAGAAATCATCCATCAATTTCCCGTAGCCGACGAGATCGACATCGAGGAATTCATTCGCCCGCCAACCTGCACCGATTTCGACCACATGCGATTTCTGACTCTTGACATGATTGGAGAGCGTGCCTTGTTCGGTTGAGAGCACGCGTGCTTCCTGAGAACTCGACACGAGGATATTCTCGACCGGCGCTTGCATAACCATACGATTGTACGAGAAGCGGAGCGTCAGGTCATCGGAAAGCGTATAGCCGACGCCGACTCTCGGCGAAAGCTGCTGTTCATCCTCAAAAAGCGAATACCGGTCATAGCGCACACCGGCACTGAGCGTCCATTTCCCGAAACGAATCTGATCCTGGAAATAGCCCGAAAGTCGAGTAACGGTATTGGTTTGCGCGAGAGTAAAAGGCAATACATTTGCTCGAAGCGAATCGACATGAGCAACGGTAAAGAACTCGTCGATCGGGAGTGACTCATAGCCAAAGCCGACCTTTGCCGAATTCTCCACACCGAACCATGCCGGCTTGAATGAATACTCGGCAAGACCGCCGATGACGGTATTGTTCCGCGTCGCACCCAGGAAGATTTCTTCATTTTCCGACGCAGCTTTCACGCGGTCGCTCTCACTTGCGATACGGCTGAGTCCGCCGCTTGTGAGCGTGGCTTCTGCATAACGCCGATAGCCGACTACACTGAGGAGCGCGTCATCGGCTGTTGCGATATTGAGCCGAACGCCAAGAAGATTGTCATTTTGCTTCTGCTGCTGATCTTGCTTGCTGGTATCGGTAAAATTGGGAATAGAGAATGTGCTTGCATTCACCGAACCAAGAATAGCGAGGTCAATCGATGGGCTGAGGATAGTAGTAAATTTCCCAAAAATATGATTGTTGTTGCCGCCTGAATGAATGGCATCGAATCCCGAGATCGGATCTAAGTATCTATCTGTCATTGAGATGCTACCGGCCACAAAGAGCGCGGCATTCCCGCCGAGTGTGCCGCCTGCCTGCAGGGCTGCTTCTTTGGTATTGAACGAACCGTAGCCGGCTGAGCCGCCGATTTGGAATGGGGAGTCGAAGCCCGACTTGGTTGTCACCGAGAGCACGCCGGCTGTCGCCACGCCATATTCGGCAGCAAATCCTCCTGTTTGTAAGTCGGCTGATTTGATAATTCCTGCATCAAGGAGCGTCGAATAAATTCGCGTCATATTCCCGGTAATCGGAATACCGTCAATGACATATTGAAATTGCGCATCCTCGCCTCTGACATGCATACGACCGTCTTCATCGGGCACGACCGAACCTGAATTCAGGAGCATTGTTTCAATTGTTTTTGCCTGACTTATCCGTGGCAGGGCAGCAATAGTTGCCGCCGAGAAAAACGTATGCGAGCTGCCGGCGAAGGGCTTTTCGGCATTGGCAATTACTTCCACCTCCGACACTTCGTATTCCTGCAACGAGTCGAGCACGACACGCACGGGAATCGAAGATGATACCTGAATAGTTTTGCGCGCGATGACCGTCGTATTTTGACGCATGTCAATTCTATATCCGGCAAAGGTCACATTCCGAAAGACAAACTCACCCGACTCTTCGGGCTTGACCGATTGGACGAGGGAATGTGTCGATACTTCGACAAGCTGCACGGTCACTTCATCGCGGGTCGTACCTCTACGCCAGCGGATTTGTCCATGAATTGTGCCTGTTGAATTTTGTGCGAACGCACCGCTGCAGCTCAAAAGAAGAACCAAAACGGCGCTATAATAGAGTTTCATAAGTAATTTCTTTCAATAATAAATATACGGTACTACAATACAACACAACGACTTCCACAGAATACTGTGTAGCCGTAACGACGCATACCCATCGACTCTCGATACATACCGAACAAGAAATAAGGTATGCACAGAGCAGCATTCATCCTGTATGAAGAGGATAGTATGGGAGTAGGATAATGGAGAGTATGTATATCTTATGCCGGCATCGGCGGACGCAGGAGTGTGGCAGTAAAGCCAAGCTGAGGGGAAGGGGCGACTTCTCGGAATAGGAGGACCGAGACTTTTGCCGTGAAAACAATTTCTATCGTTTCAAGAATCTGCGGTAAATTATCGGCAGGCGAGATAATGGTACGCGCATGAGACTGCTTTCTACCGTCAAGCAACTGATAAATATAGGAGGTTCCATCGCCGCCGGTCTGCGCGTCATACGGACAGTAATACAATATAACATCATGCTTTTCATAGAAATACAGCATCCATACCACACTAATGCTCGATGAATATATCATAAAGAGCGTTAGGAGAATGGAAATACTGACTTTCTGTAACAATGCTATCATAGAGTGCGAGATTGTTGAACGAAGAATTTCTGCAAAAATACGATGTTATGGAAAGTAACAGCTATTCCAAAGTTGTTAAAAATCTTCGAAGCGAAATGTGAGTCCTGCGGTATGCTTTACGGCTGCATTCGTGTTTTCAAGTCGGTAATTGAGCTGAATATTAAACCCACGGACGAGCTCAATTCCACCTGATATCTGAACGAGAAACGTATCTTCCCGTTTTCCTGCCAGAAAAGGTGCTTTATCCGAATCTGTACTCCGTCGGACAAGCAGCACATTACTCCCGGCATTAAATACCGTTGTATCGCGCCCGTCGGCAGTAATTCCCATGATATTTTCACCGTGCCGGCGGTCGGCAATTGTCACGGAAAATGGATATCGATTACCCCACCACCATGTCAGATGGAGCGATACTTCATCACTATTCGGCGCGAGATATCCCATCATTTGCAGTCCGTCATTGGTTGTTGAATTCTGCACATTAAAATGGGTAAAGGTGAATGGATAGATCTTTGCATACTCGAGCGCAGCATCAATACCAAGCGGTGAAGAATATTGAACGCCGATATTCAGGGCGGCTTTATTACTCCAATAATCAGTACCAATTAAGCTAAAAACCAAATCATCAAGAAAATAGCTGCCTTTAATCTGTACATTTTTAAAAGGTCGGACCGATGCCCATGCCCCAAGACCGGAATTATCACGATCTCTGAGCGAATGCTCGACAGATTTCAGGAAACTCAACGGATTTAAATACGCTATATCAGCGCCGCGGTCACTGTAAATCAAGCTTTCCCAAAGCCCGAATTCACCCCATGAAGGCTTGAATGAGAGCTGATGAATGACAATATACTTTTGCGGTAAACGAAGAAAAGCACCAACCTCTGCCCACAGACCAAATCGCGGAACAGGCTGTCCGGTGCTGTCAAGCTGCATACCGAGGAGACTACCATGCGTGAAGGTATACTCAACATTCTCAAATTTCGCCCCCAGACTGATGGCATCCATCGGTGGCGACATGTTTGAAAGGAGAGTTCGCTGAAAAAAACCCGCCCCCTGAAGTCGTGTTTGGCGGCCGATAGAGGCGACAAACCAGTCTTTTTGGAATTGTAAATGCGACTCCGTGAAGTCAAAATCGCTCTCGAGAGTCGTGAATTTAATATTCTGCCGAATCCGTGGATCTTCGAGCGCGAGGGCACGCTCGCCGCTGAGCACCGTACCATTGGTTACCTGAATATAATAGCCGAGGCAAGAACTGAGATTGCCGAAAATGCGGAATCCTCCCTGCGCTTTGGCTATATTTTTCATGGCACTGTCGCCACGCTTCTGAAAGAGCATATCGCCGCCGCCAATTAAATACGCTTGAACGCTACGGGCTGTATCGGCATAGCGATAGAGCATTTTTTCGTCATTGGAAATCAAGCGCTCGGAGAAGAGCTGCGTGCTGTCGGTAGCACTGTATACCATTACTGCATTCGAACGCTTTTGCAACTCAAATTCACGTTCAAAAAGATCGAGTGAGGAAAGTTCGGCCGTTTGTAAATCACTCTGATGTGCACGAATCTGCCGCAATGCACCGACAATTTCAGAACGCTGGAGAGGCAGAGATGAGAGGGAAAAATGCGTAAGGAAGCCGCGTGTCTCGGCATGAAGTAAAAACTGATACACCGGGTGTGCGACCTGCACATTTTCGACCTGTGCACCTGCTCGATGACCGCCCAACAATAGAAAAGCCGCAAGAAATGCGGCTGAAAGAAGAGGTCGTATCATTTTTTACTGTTCAGGTACACGTTATAAATAAAACCCGCCACACCGACGAGTGCACCGATTGCCGTCACAAGGAGGGTGTAGTTTTGAATTTCATAGCCAATCGGCTTGACAGTCGGCGGTGGAGCATAAATCTCATCACCTGACTCGACAAATACATTTTCACCGCCCAGACTCCATACTTTGGTGCGCCCCTTGATAATACGGGCAAGTGATTTTTCGGCTCCGGCGGCGAAGCCTCCCGCCTGCTCAATGTACCATTCCATTGTTTTTCCGGGTGTAAAAGCCAAATATCCCGGCTTATTCACCTGACCATAGACAAAGACCCGCTGCGGATTGCTCGGTACAACGATGACGTCTCCATCCTGAAGCTGCACATTATCGGCATTGGAGGAGCGCGTGAAGGCGGCGGCAATATCACACGAGACAAGCGGTCGGCGATCTTTGGTATGATTGATAAATCGGGCAGTATCCTCGGGTACTAAATCTGTATACTGTAATCCACGTTGCGCGACGCCATTCTCTTCGCCGGACTGCAAGGAGCGCTCGCGGCGCAGAATATACGCCAGCGGAAGGTACGCTTCTTCGGTAAATCCTCCTGCCTGCTCAATTACCTCCCGTAATCGGGTCGAATTCTGTTCGATACTATACGCTCCGGGCGACTTGACATTACCGGTCACTTCGACGACGCCTTGTTTGAGTCCTGTGAGCGGCGCATCTTGTTCGGCAATGATGACGCTTCCGGGCTGCAGCTCAAAATCGGGCTCGGTAAGTTGCAATTTCTCATTAGTTTTCAGTGGTCTTTTGACACCATTTTGTATCAGATACACGCCATTCGGACGAGCATTGTCGGTGAGGCCATAGCCGGATTTAAGCAAAAACGACGCCTTGTCTCCTTTTTTATACGCCAATACCCGCGGTGACTGCACCGCTCCCGATATCGTAATCGTCGGTGAAGCTCCGGACTCATACGGCACGAAAATCTCATCACTCTCACGAAGGAGCGGATCAAGAGCAGTCGTACCGGTCGCAATTGCTTTCTCAATATCCGCTGTTTCCGAGGTGCCGTCATTATGGCGCACGACGATATTCCGCGCTACGAAGGAGGACATTCCGGTCGATTTGGAGAGCAGACGGTCGGATTCGGAGGAAGGATTTTTCGGTGCGGATTGGGCTGCCGGAGAGGCAGAAGCCGTTGTTGTTTTTTGACTTGCGAGCTTAATTGCTGTCGATACTTTCATCGTAGCCGGCAGCGAGTATGTTCCGGGCAGCGCTACATTTCCTTTAATCGTTACATAACATATCCTTGGCTTGCGCAGGGTAACCGATGCCGTGGCATTAGGGTTCCGCTTTTGGATAATCTGCAGTATCGTATCCTTGGCTTGAGCAAGGGTCTTGCCAACAAGCGAAACTTCGCCGAGCCGCGGAAGGAGCACAGAATTCTCCGGCGTGACAGCCAGAAGCTGTTCGATAGCAGTACCCGAAAGCAGCTGCAGAGCAAGGATATCTCCCGGACCGATGTGATACTCTTTGGGGTTGATGACATTATCTACGGCCATACCATCGCTTTTAAGCAAATCGGCATTGCCTGCCGTGACCGCCGACTGCATCATTTTTTCAATATCTGCCGCGCCGGTAGTCGGCGATGCGCCAGTTTGCTGCGCGACGGCATACCCAACCGTACTTCCTGCAATTATTATAAGTATCAGGGTATTGAAGAATATTCTCATACCACCCCTAAGCATTGTGTGACAATAATATGCGCTATACGTTCAGCAGCTTTTCCATCCCAAAGCGGAGGAATTTGCCCCGCCTTGGCAGGTGCATTGAGCGTTGCACGGAGCGCGGCACGGATACCTTCGGTCGTGGGCTCAACAAGCGTATTGGTGCCGATTTCACAGGTAATCGGACGCTCGGTCGTGGTGCGAATCGTCAGGCACGGCACGCCAAGCGCGGTCGTTTCTTCCTGAATTCCACCCGAATCGGTGAGCACAAAATCACTATTTTTCATAAGCGCAAGGAATGCGATATACCCCTGAGGGTCAATTAAGATAAGATTGGGATTAGACTCGACAATTCCACTTAACCCATGAGAAGCAATATTCTTACGTGTGCGAGGATGCACAGGAAAGACGACCGTGCGGTCTTGAGAGAGTTCGGCAAGAATTTCGAGCAATTCGCCCAATTGCTTGGGTTCATCCACATTGCTCGGGCGGTGCATCGTTACGAGTACATATTGCTTAGAAGTGAGACCAACACGTTCTAAAATATCAGACTTCTCGGCATTCGGGAGCGCGTAGTGGAGTGAGTCGATCATGGTGTTACCCACAAAGAATACCCTGTCATCCGGGTGCCCGTCATGCTTGAGATTGTCCAAGCCACTTTGCTCGGTAACGAACCAATAATCACAGATAGAATCGGTTGCAATACGGTTAATTTCCTCCGGCATAGCGCGGTCACCGCTACGGAGTCCCGCCTCGACATGCGCAGTCGGAATCCCCATTTTAACGGCCGTCAGCGTGCAGGCAATCGTGGAATTAACATCACCGACGACAATCACAAAGTCGGGCTTCAGCTCATGCATTGCTTTCTCGAATTCGACCATCACCTTTGCGGTCTGCTCGGCATGACTTCCGGAGCCAACACCCATAAAATAAGAAGGTTGCGGCATATCAAGATCCTGAAAAAACGCATCACTCATCGCAGAATCATAGTGCTGACCTGTGTGTAATATCAAATGCTCGACTTCAGGATACG
Organism: Bacteroidota bacterium; assembly: GCA_052035765.1. GTDB lineage: Bacteria > Bacteroidota > Ignavibacteria > Kapaibacteriales > UBA961 > JADJXV01. The sequence continues at coordinate 1,849 of JBPOHH010000130.1, read as the reverse complement.
CCGAAAAAGCACGGTGAATGGGAGCGACTTTCATAAAATTAGGGCGGGCGCCGACGACGGATAGTATTTTTTTCATTAGATTCCTATGTGAACACTTTATAAGAAGCTGACACTTGGGTATTCCTCTCTAGGAAGAGTAATGGCCAATGTCCCAAACAGTCTTTTTTATTGCTTGATAATTGTAGAAATGAATATTTGTTGGAGATGCTTGACATGTACGATATACATTCCTCCGGCGAGCTGCGAACAGTCTATTTGCTGTGTCGCACTCTCTATATTGCCGGAGAGCGCCAATGTTCCCTTGAGATCGTAGAGCTCGTACTGACAGGTATTCCCTCCAAAGGGCGAGCGTATATGGAGCATCGTCGATACCGGATTGGGATATACCTGAGGAATAGGACTATCAGCATCCCGATCATCCACGCCGCTCAGCATTGGGCGAAAGATTATCTGCTTGGTGGTAAAATTATCACCGCCATCGACAAACGTAACCCGTAAGAACCTGTCCTTGTCATAGATGAGCGATTGATATTCGCCAAATGATATATCCGTTTTTTTGGATCCGGACGATAAGCTGAGAGGATTTGAGAAATGAACACCTTTATCTGTCGAATACCGGTACATCAGTTTAAAGCTGTTACCGATATACTGACTATAGATCACATGGATAGTGCCCCCTCCATCAATGAGTCCCTCTCCATAAGCGCCGCTTGTCTCCAATGTCTGTACATTCCATGAAGTGCCATCGACAGAATACGAATAATAAACCGGCGTTCCCGGAGTATGTGGCTGATGTGAGACGACACCAAAATAATCAAACTTATCCGATGCAACGACTTTATTGACAGAGAAGTTGCTAATCTTGGTCACCTCTCTCACCGGTGACCATGTCTTACCGGAGTCTTTTGTCGTCGATACCTGTAATACCGGACTGTTATAATCACCGAAGGCTACCATACATTGGTCATTTTTCAACCAATTGAGGTCCGATCCTACAGCCATTCCCGGGTTACCGTTCATTTTAATTTCAACGGGCTTAGACCAGGTTTTACCGGAGTCTGTTGAGCGTATAAACTCCACGATGGGAGTAAAATCCGCATGATAATTCGTATAACTCATCAGCACTTCCCCATTACCGCGAGCGATCAAATTGGGATAATCGGCCAAGCCATTATTAGTGTACGGCTTCGCAATGAGTTTCCAGGTTTTACCATCATCAAACGAACGATACACCCATAAATGCGCCAGATACGATATGGCATTCGCGACCTTCATGACGGTCAGATACACCACACCTGAGCTATCGACAGCCAGCACAGGGTCGGGCGTTCGGTCAAAGATACTGTCGATACTGATATGATACGTAGAGTCCCATGATGCGCCATTGTCGGTACTTCTGTAGATTGTCGTCGTCGCATCGACGGGTCCTCCTGTCAGACTCGTACTCATTAATGCAGCCACAAATACTCCCTTGGGTGTCTGCACACATTCGAGTTCTGTGGTTTTACGGTTGTTCAACCGTACAGGATTAGAAACCTGAGCTATGGCGTCCGTGCAAACGATACTCGCACACAACACCCATGTGATGAAGAAGATACGCATATACTACACCTTCAAGAATTATCAAACAGAGTGGAAAAATATACTCGATAATTATACTGCCAATGAAGCTGATTCGTGCCTTTGTCAAGGTCGAACCACCGGCTGAATTACCTGATGAAAATACTTCCGTGCCGAATTTCTATTCCTTAGTCTTCATTGTCCGTATCGGGGTGTACGTGTGTGTCCGGGCGCTACCAATCTCTTACTTTCCGTCACCTAAAAGCACGACATGCGACTTATCGCCGCC
>JBPOHH010000205.1:0-1753 GCA_052035765.1 Bacteroidota bacterium | reverse complement strand
GATTGACACAAGTCCAATTCCCGCCGAAATGAATTTCTCTGAAATGTTTGGCTGCCTGCGAGCCGAGAAAGGAGGAGTGTTCCATAGGTTGTAGTAATTGTATGTAATTGGAATTATTATACTTGTGCCTGCGTTTCTATAGTCTTTTTTATAATTTCCTTCGTCGTCAGCCAGTAGAATTCCAGATGCTTGAATATCACGAGCGTCGGGCAATTGGTAATCCGCAGCGTGAGAGATGTACTCATGCCGTGAGATTCTACAGTAAATTCGAGAATCGAGTAATTTTCGGGGATATCAGGCAAGTGCGAGAACGAACTCATCTGACTGTAGATGAGTTTTTTACCGGGCTCGAAATGCAGAATATATCCTTTATTTTCAAAGAGTGCATGATGAAATCCTTCAACCACCATCGCGCTGCCCACCTGCCAATCGGTGTAAATGGTAATCTGCATTTCCGGCTCGCCAATCCATTTTTTTATATGCTCAGGATCGGTCAACGCGCGCCATACTTCGTCCGGTGTGGCGGTGATGAATACTGTTTTTTCGATGAGCATGGGCGGTGGATGTTGTTATTGTATAGACCAGTTTGAGAAGAGCACGGTAATGCTGTATTTCATCGGAGACATCTCGGCATCCATGTGTAATTGCTGCAATTCTATATGGTTATTATCAGTTGAATAGGTAAAATTGATTTTTGCCTTTATCTGTGTCGAAGCAAAGTCAACGTAGTTAATCAGCAGTGTATTACCTGCTTTTTCTGCTTTGATGGTTGCATCCATTTTTACATCATCCGATATTGCCGTCAATTTGATATCCCGGTAATTATTACTGAAGATGTAGTTCTCTTTGACGGCCTTTTTATTGACAGTGGCGAGAAGATTGCCCTTTTTGAACTCAATGGTAGGTTCGGACACATATTCCCCGATAAACGGATTCACGATCGGTGTTTTAATAGTCTGAAAGCACCCCAATAGTGCCGATTTATACCCGGATTTGATTTGTTCTGCACCTTTATAGATTGGCGATTTTTCATCGACTTCAAAAGGGGTAAGTTCTACAAACACGCTATCGATTGACTTCACGTATTTCACGGTACCGTGTAAATTTGCAATCTGTTTTGCCAGGATAGTGTCACCATCACGAAGCAATTTGGCGGAAATCTGCGCTTTCGTCGGTTCGAATTCCTTAAGGCGTGCTTCAAACGAGAGTACGTTTTTATCTTTTGGTAAGATATAAAAATATTTAGCATTTATAGACTCAGCAGTGGGCTTGGCGGTCGGCTCGCGAAAAGAAGAGATTGCTAGAGCAACCGAAAGAAAGAGTATGATTTTTTTCATAAAAAAATAGAATAGTGGATAAAAGTACATCAAAATATCACTTTGCAACAATCAATCGCAGCGCGCAGGTAAAGCTCGGCATCGTGCGGAAATGTCCGTATTTTTTGTCCCATTCGCCGCTGCTAAGTTCGGCTGCAAGTGCTCCGACGAGGCGGTCTTCGACGCCGTCCGGCAGAAAACCCCATGCCGATTGTGCCCGGCGAACGTCCCTCCTCAGAAATGCTTCGGGTCTCCCATAGAATGCTTCCTGAAATCCATCCACGCAGTCAAGCGGAATAGGAATCGGTATCACTTCACACGCGCCGCCAAGCGCCTGCACAATCCGTTCAACCGTCGGATAGCGCGCCTTTTCAACCTCAATTAATTCAGGAAAATACTGCGCATTCCAGAAATTATCGAGTGCCTCCGGATCAAAG
>JBPOHH010000433.1:0-5059 GCA_052035765.1 Bacteroidota bacterium | reverse complement strand
AAGATACTTGCCGTTCCGCGCCCACCCTTGCCGACGACGCCTGTTGCGTGGGCATCATCTATGAGAACCCGCGCTCCGTATTTTTTTGCAACTTCAAGCATTTCGGGCAAATGTACCACTTCGCCTGAAACAGAAAACACACCGTCGGATACGATAAGTTTGCCGGCGGAGTCGGGAATGCGCTTGAGTACTTTCTCGAGGTCGGCCATGTCATTATGCTTGTAGCGGACAAATTCAGCGAAGCCGCCCTTGGCGAGCATTGCACCATTGATGATACATGCATGATTTTCTTTGTCGGAAATGACATAATCACCTTTCGATACGAGACCGGAAATCACGCCGAGAGCCGTTTGATAACCGGTGCTGAAGAGCAGAACTGATTCATATCCCAAGAACTTAGCAAGACGTTCCTCAAGCTCTATGTGAAGATTGATAGTGCCGGTCAAATACCGCGAACCCGAGCAACCGGTGCCATAGCGCTGAATGGCGTCAACGGCTGCCTGGCGAACTTTCGGGTGCGCCGTAAGCCCAAGATAATTATTCGAGCCGGCCATGATGACTTTCCGCCCTTCGATACTGACAATCGGTCCTTCATTTTCTTCGATTTGCCGGAAATACGGATACAGACCAAGCTCTTTGACTTCGTCGGCGCGCGTAAATTCGTAGCATTTTTGAAATAAATCCATAAAGAAATTCCTTAATGAGCTGTTGAATAGTTTGAAATTGAGAGATTCAGAACGCAAATTACACAATCGTCACCAAACTAAAAATCAAACAAAAAAAGGGACATACCGGAGGCATATCCCTTTTGTATTTGACTACAAGTACTTGCATTGAAATGGCATGAGAGCGAATAATTACTCTTGTTCCATCGTAGCACGCACTTGACGACGAACTGCTTTCATGCGTGACATGCGTTTTTCAATAGAGGGTTTCACGAAAAAAGTACGTTTTTTGAATTCACGAAGCACACCGCTGCGCTCATATTTTTTCTTGAACCGGCGAAGCGCGCGGTCAATAGACTCGTTGGCTTGAATTGTTACACCAATCATGGTATCTACCTTAAAAATGAAATAGTTAAATAATAATTGCCATTAGGGGGAATTTCGCAGTTACGCGGAATTTAATTATAATTTTCTATGAGTTTTTTCTCTTTAATCTTCTCAAATTGCACGATGATAGCGTGCCCGCCATTCGATGTCATTTCCTTCGAGAGGACGATGCCGATATCATCCCATGTCGTGTGATAAATCACATCGCCGATTTGATACACATCACGTGGAGTGTAAGGCTTAGAATCTTCGCGGGAAAATTCTTTGATGATAGCATCTTTTTTGTCGCCTTCTGCTTCCAAAATATCAAGGTTGACCAATTGGGAGTGGCGGCTGACGGTGCAACGCGCCCATTGACGACGACCATTTTCAGTTTCCATCGGCTCTCCAATAAGCTCATGCTTTGTTTCTTTCATCAGAAACGGAGAAAATAGCCGGATGTATTTCGCTTTTTTTGTTCTTCTAACTTTTGCCATAATTGCCTTCAAAGAGATGAATTGGCGGGACATTAATTCAGCAAGCTGCAAAGATACGGATATTTTCCGGACTGACAAAATGCTAAATTTTCAATCACCCATCTCTTTGAAATTGAGGCGGTTATTTTTTTGTAACGACGAACTCCGTACGACGGTTTTGGGCGCGTCCTTCTTCACTTTTATTATCTGCCACCGGCTGTGAGTCGCCATAGCCGACAGCTTTGATACGTTCAGCGGTAAATCCCCGCTTGACGAGTTCATTTTTGACCGCGTCGGCGCGCTTCTGCGAGAGCTTGACATTCCGCTCTTTGTCTTTGGTTTTGTTGGTCGAGTCGGTATGCCCGCGCACTTCTATCTCCATGAGAGGGAATCCTTTAAGGAGTGTTGAAATATTGTCGAGTGCAGCTTTGGACTCGGACTTTAAGTCTGCTTTGTCGAGATCGAAATACACATTTAAGAGGGCAATGGAGCCGACATCAGGAGTATTATCAAACGAAATTTCGGCATTTGCGCTGTCTTTTGGCAGGCAAAATTTGAGCTTTACGGTGTGCATGCCGAAGTCAACCGGATTAAATTCAATGACATAATAATTACGCAAACGTCTGTAAATATCAGCAAAAGCATCATCAAACTCACTGGTGTTGTAAATTCTATTATACGAGCCACCCGTCTCCTTGACGATATCCGAAAGGAAATTCCCATTCACGCCATACCCAAAGTCAAGGGCGCAAATCATTATATTCTTTTCCTTGGCAAGCTTGATGACTGCTTCTTTGGTTGTTTTTGAACTGTTGTCCTGACCGTCGGTGAAGATAATGACGGCTTTCCGACGATAACCCTGAGCCGCGCTTATTTGGTTGATTCCATTGGTGATACCATCCAAAATAGCCGTCAGTCCGCCGAAACCGAGTAAACCCGTTTTTTGTAATTTTGACCGTAATTCCGCAGCATCTCGCGTGAGTGGTACCTCAATCCCAATCTTGCTGTCATACTTAATGAGGGCGATACCATCCTCTGATTTTTTAGTATTAATAATCGTCTCGGCGGCATTTTGAATTGCAAGTGCGCGATCCTCACCCATCGAACCGCTGTGGTCCATGACGAGTGCAATCGCATGCGGTTCCTGATCATTGATGGTCGCCTCGCGGATATTGAGCTTCATTTTACGCTCTTTGCCGTCGAATTCATCCGTTGCGCCGCACCACCATTTGAGGGAGGTCGCACCAGTCAGATAGGCGCCGTTGGAGTCGATAATGTGCGCATAGACACGCACTTTGTTCGGTTCGCGTGCATCCATCGACGAAATATACACACCCGGCGTAGCAGCAGAAGCACCGACCGGGAGCGATTGCTTGACAAATAACGGCTTGTAGTCTGATGGCGGCGGGGCATCCTGTTCATTCGGCGGCTCTCCGCCCTGATCAAATGATGCACAACCTGCAATACCAAGAAGTATTCCACCGATAAGCAGAGAAAGGAGAAGCAGTTTTTTCATAATTGAAACGGAATTAAAGAATTGAACGAATTGTTGTTTGTAAATTATACTATGAAAACTGCATAGCAGAATCAGCAAATCAGTTGATTTGACTGATGGCGTAAAAGACTTGTTTTATAACGTATTACCACTGCTGAATATCGCTGAGAACGCGTCTCGAAGCAGTGACTTTCGCACCGAAAATTGCTGTATGATCGGCTTGAAGAGCTGGCGCATACGTAGCGCGGTATTCTTCATAGTCAGCAAGATTCTCGGCGATATATTCCACTGAAAATTGCACCATGTCAGCGCTCTCCGGTTCGAGCACACGCCACAATTGCGCCGAAACAAACTTGCCCGTCGCCACCACATCAGCGATGTGCTTTTCACGCATCCACGACTCCCATTCACCGGCGAGGTCTTGCGGAACGGATACCGATACATTGTATTTAATCATTGTAATTCCTTGGTAATACTAGAGTAATTTACTTTTTTGGCGTAGGGAGTCCGCCCGCCCGTGCCTGTATCATCGAAGCACGACGCTGAATATAGGACGTGGGTTTTGCCGCCGACCACTTCCGCGGATTCGGTACAATTGCCGCGAGCAGCGCTGCCTCCCTATTCGATAATTTCTCGCAAGATTTTCCAAAATACGCCTGCGATGCGGCCTCCACACCGTAAATTCCATCACCCCATTCGATACAATTAGCATACACTTCGAGAATACGCTTCTTGCCCCATAAGGCCTCAATCAGCACCGTGAAATATGCTTCCAATCCCTTGCGCACGTAATTCCTTCCTTGCCAAAGAAATACATTCTTTGATGTCTGCATCGAGATCGTACTCGCCCCGATGAGCCGCTTGCCCTTGCGCTGTGCGTTGACTTTCTTGGCACGCTCGATTGCCTGCCAGTCGAACCCATTATGCTTCAAAAACTTACCGTCCTCACCGGCCATTAGCGAACGGAACACATTCGGCGAAATCTCATCGTAACTCTTCCAAGTCTTGGTGATGCCTACACTTTTCCCACCGAACCAACCCTCGACCACCCGTATCACCATCAGCGGTGTAAATGGAGGATTGACCACAATATAGACGGCGACAAGCAGCACCGAACCGATAATAAATCCGATGATAATGCGGAACATCCATTTAAAAAACGTTTTTATCATGCTCTGATCGTAGGAGTTTTGTTTCTGTTGATTTTAAGAATTATTCTAAAAAATCTTAAAAAATTAAATATTTATTGCCGGAAATCTTAAAATTATTAATTTTGTACTAAAATTATCTCAAAATTTTAACTGCACGAATGGCAACTTTACCTGAATTAAAAGACACGGACAAGCACATTTGTGCTTTACTGCAGACGAATGCTCGAATTGCACTCAGCAGCGTCGCCGAGACGGTCGGGCTCTCGGTCCCTGCTGTATCCGATCACGTTCGCAAGCTTGAGGAACAGGGTATTATCCTCGGCTACCATGCCAAGCTCAATCCCGAGCCCTTCGGCTTTGATATTACGGCGTTTATATTTGTCGATGTGGACTCGAGCTTACATTATTCGTCGTTTATCGAAATTTGCAAAACAATTCCCGAAGTGCTTGAATGCCACGCAACTACAGGAAATAGCTCGCACTTACTCAAAATTCGTACAAAAAATACCCGTTCACTCGAAAAACTGCTGTCTGTATTCCAGCAAATAGAAGGCGTACAAAGAACTACTACAAATTTAGTGCTTTCTACGCATATTGAAACCTTCTCTCTCGCCGTTCAACCGGCAGAGAAAGATAAAATCTGAAAATTTGTGCTTCATTCATACTTTTTAAGGTTCCAACCATGACTTCTTCTCAAGATCTTGACGTTATCGCCGCAGCAAAAAACTGGCGCGTGACGGTCGATAGTTCTGATATCTCGACGAATATCAATGAAATCTTTGCCTCCGATGTTTTTGGGCTCGATGCAATGCGTCAGCGCCTCTCCAAGCCGGTGTGGAAATCGCTCCTTGCGACAATCGAAAAAGGTGCAGTTCTCGACCCCGCCATCGCCGATATCGTCGCACT
>JBPOHH010000648.1:0-1657 GCA_052035765.1 Bacteroidota bacterium | reverse complement strand
GGTGCGTGCACCTCCACATCATCCGGGTCACCGAGTCCTGAATTACGGAATGCGCGAAGATTATCTAGGATTGTATCCCTGATTTGGGGTGCATTGATAATCCCTCGAAGAACTGCCCGATTGGGATTTTCACCCTTACCATGGGCATGCGCTCCGCCACTGCCTGCCGTGTCGATTTGGAGATTGGCGAATCCAAAATAGCGTTCGAGCGGACCCTGCGAAACACTCACATTTTGGATATTCTGATACGAGACGGTGATTTCCCGTATTGTCCACGCGCCTTGGCGAACAGTGATGCTCGTGTCGGTGATAATGTACCAGCGGAGGTCGAATGATATTCGCGTAACTACCACCATTACCAAAAGTTTAGCTATGAGGAAAATTTTAATGGGAAATAATATCAGCTCTACCATAGGCGAGAGAGCCATAATTCCAACAATGCTCAGCACTATAATTCCCGGGAGCAATCCTGCTGCATAGACCCACAACCAAAATTGCAGATATCGCAGATAAGAATTGTCGGCTCGCAGTACTTGTAAGTTCCTATCACGTTCGTGCCCATGCGGGATCTTGGGAGTAGTCGATTCAATTTTCAGCAACGGAAAGACCAGTTCTTTTATCCAATCTATGAAGGTATTAAGCATTGTGTTTCCTTTCGAGCGCTTGGCGGGTGGCGCGGATTTCATCGCGGATATCGGTGAGCAGCGCTAGCTCTTCTTCGGTTGCAGTATTTGCTTGCACGGCAGCCACTTGACTCGTTTTTTGCGGTGAATTTATTCCTCGCATACGCGCGTAGAGGAAGTTCCGGATTTGCTCAAATTCCATCATTCCCGAAATCGATTCTTCGGAATTCGCACTGCCCGACGCCGTTTGAATCGCCACCGTTCCGAGCCCATACCAACGCTCGAAGATATTCCGTGTGACATGGATATCCTGTATCCGCGAGTACGTCACATAGCTTTCGCGGCGCCAGAAAATTCCGTAGGCAATAGAAATCCCCTCACTGTCGAATTTATAGCGCAGGGTATAATAGCGAAAATACATCGGGATGAGTACAAACGGAAATAAAAATAAACTTGCAAGTGAATATATTATATACAACTTGAACAAGTTTTTATGCGGACGCGAGAGCTTGTAAATTTCTTCGTCGTTCACCGGTTCAAGATGAGCATGATGGTCTTGCTGAACATTCATAGAGATATCTCCGGAGAGGAATAATTTGTTAATTTTGCTGCTAACTACAAGTAAGTACTCCAAATATAACCATTACTATGAAACGTCGCGATATTTTAAAAGGTTCGGCCATCGTCAGTGCCGTTCTCACGACTCCGGTCATTCTCAAAAGTAATTCCGCGCTTTTTGCTTCCAAATCCGAACGTAAGGTCTATCGGGTGCTCACAGCCGACAAAACGATGGTGGGTACCTTGCCTGTGCTCCGTGCTTTTGCCGGAAATCATACCGATTATGTATCGCCGTATGTGTTTTTTGATGAGTTCGGTCCGGTGAAATTGGATCCTAAACACAAGCCGCTCCGCGTCGATGCGCATCCGCATGCGGGAATTATCCCAACCACTTATTTTCTATCGGGTAACGGACATCATCGTGACAGCTTGAACTATGATTTTCAGATTGGGAAGGGTGATTTTATGATGTTTTC
>JBPOHH010000722.1:0-2148 GCA_052035765.1 Bacteroidota bacterium | reverse complement strand
CCCTGAAAGTGATACGCCGCGATGGTGAAAAGACGTATAAAGGACAGTTTATCACCCGCACCGATAGTGGAATTGACTCGCTCTATGAACTGAATGGTCGCAAAATCGCCTACGTCGATGCCGCCTCGACCTCCGGCTATATTCTCCCCAAAGCACTGCTCGACAAACGCCATATCAAGCCCGCCGAAGAAGTATTTGCGATGAAGCATGATAATGTGGTGACGATGGTGTATCAAAAGCAGGTCGATGCCGGCGCGACCTACTACTCCCCGCCGGATAAAAAGACCGGTGAATTTCTCGATGCCCGCGCCCGGGTACAAAAACAATATCCCGATATTTTCGAAAAAGTGAAAATCATTGATTTTACAGAAGATATACCGAATGATCCATTCGTTTTCCGCAAGGATATCCCTACGGAAGTCAAGGAAAAAATCATCAAAGCATTGCTTGCATTTCAGGCGACACCCGTCGGACGCAAGGCGCTCTATGAGACCTACAGCGTCGAAGGACTCGCCCCGGCGCAAGACAGTGATTATGATGGACTAAGAAAGATGATTACTCAATTTGGAGGGAATGTCGAGGATGCGTTGAAGAAGCAGGTGAAGAAGAAGTAAATCAATTAAAGGTGTTTTTATGCATGATAAATTCGAAGAAATCGCACAGTTTTGGACAAAGATTAAACGCCATCCAGAAACGTTTTTCAACTGGGACAATAGCGTTAGTTACCATCAAATAGCTTCTTTTATTATAGGTTATTTCACAGGCTTAGAATATATTACTAATATTCCTTACCATTGTAAATTTAGATATTGGTTTCTTGTTAAGTACAAATGGCATCCAAATGTTTGGTGGGATTGTATGATAGAAGACCATTGTAAAAAAAATGAGGCAAAATCAATCAGAATGGCTTTGCGGGAAATAGAGGGGTTTATTTTAGCAGAAAAAACAATGGTTCATGAATTTACCGATACTCAATTCGATATTACAATTCTTTGTTCTCATGAAACACTTCAAGAAACTACAAAAAAACGATACGAACAGCTGACATTGAAATTATCTCGATTTATTATTGGACCTTTTGCGTTTACCACTGGCAAATTTGATCAAGAAAAAGCATATATGAGTGTTTTCGGCTATCTATTTGGACTTCTCTATGGCATGAGTCATTTTTCAGGTGTTGATTATGTGGAAAAATTCCAGCGTTGGTTATTTGTTAAACATTCTATTTCAGATGTAATACCGTGGCCCAGATTGTTTACCGAGCGGCTGTCGCTGGAGGATAAGTACCGAGCGGCTACAATGGCTTCCGAAGAAATTCTTTATTTCTTTAAGGAAGAGATAAGGTTTGATCGTCCCCCTGATTTAACACTGTAGGTAAATAGGAAGAAAAGTGAATAGTCCTGAAATAATCGGATATTTTTTTTGATCTTTTCCCGTCCGATCAGTTATTTCCAACTGATCGTAACCACTTACCACCAAAACGGTTGCACGACAGCCCGCAGAACAATAGCTATCATATTCAGTGATACACAAATATCGAGAACCAATCCCAGCGGGATTGAATGTCTGTAGCACATAGCATCTTCAAGCAGTTACGACCCCATCTCGGGGGCGAATGTTTGGTGGGTGATACTTACACAAGGTACAGACGAGCAGGGCGTTTCATAGGTACGTGTTGACGGTCAGTTGTAGCAACTGACCGAACGGGATATGGGGGAGATGAATGGACTGCGAAGCTGTAACCTTCTTAATTGTCTATCAGTTCGCTAATTCTCTTGGTCACAGTTTCGAAAAAAGGAGTGTTGACGGATGTAAGAATGGAAAGGATTTGGCTTTCGTTGACGGTAAATATTTTGTGAACTCGGACATAGCTTGTAAGCGGTAAAGGGTGCGAACAATCCGAATCCTGAATAGCTATCGAAAGTCCATCTTTCGTTAGCTTCGACGTTATTTGAACAATCAGATAATCACCGGTTCTATTGACGATATCATTAGATATAACTAACGCCGGTCTTTTCTTATAGTTCGAGCCGTCGGTAAATGGAAATTTTACGACGACAATATCTGCTTGCTGGTACGAACTCATAATACTGAATCCCAACGGTTATCTTCTTCGGAAAGCCAGTCTTTTGCTAGCGATATTTCATT
>JBPOHH010000246.1:0-2004 GCA_052035765.1 Bacteroidota bacterium | reverse complement strand
TGTCGGATGGTGGGATAGTTTCACGGGTGAAGATGGTGAAGGAGTGAGTGGTCGAGTGTCCTCCCGAGAGTATCGCGTCCTCGCGATGCCCTCTGTTTTTGGGTAGTGCCCGAGAGTATCGCTTCTTAGCGATGCCCTCGGTTTTTGGGTAGTGCCCGAGAGTATCGCTTCTTAGCGATGCCCTCGGTTTTTGGGTCTTGCTTTCAAAAGATACACCGATTCGTGGAAACCGAGGGCATCGTGCGGACACGATACTCTCGGAAGAAACACCAAGTGTATCACGAAGAAGTGATACTCTCAGGAAGAGGTGATAGTCTCAGATAAAAACAGAGCACAATTCTATCTATTATCCATACGTACACTATGAAACTCTACATTAAAAATATGGTCTGCACACGGTGTAAAATGATCGTCAGAGCGGAGCTTGAAAAATTAGGACTCGTGGTGCACAGCGTTGAGTTAGGCGAGGTAGAAATCGAAGCGCTCCCGGATGCTTCTCTGACAACGGGCATCAACGCAGCGCTTGAACCGTATGGATTCGTGCTCATTGATGATAAAAAGAGCAGGATGATCGACAAAGTAAAGACGCTGATTGTGGATCTCGTGCAGGAGTTGAACAGCGAATTGAAGGTAAATCTGTCGGATTATATCTCAAGCCATATTCATTACGAGTATAATTATATCAGTAATCTTTTCTCAGAAGTGGAAGGCACTACGATTGAAAAGTATTTCATTGCACAAAAAATTGAAAAAGTCAAAGAACTGATGATGTATGAAGAATTGTCGCTGAGTGAAATTGCCTTTCGACTCCATTATTCAAGCGTTGCACATCTGAGTAATCCAGTTAAAAAAGTGACCGGATGCGCACCTTCGCACATACAGCGAATAAAAGTGAATAAACGCAGGTCACTCGACGAACTGTAAACATTGTAAATTAATCACTGAATTCTGTAACAGTACCGGGAGAACACCGCCGTAATTTTGTGTCGTACATTTATTCCATTATTTACAAGAAGGATAGAAATTATGACACACACATATTCAATCGCAGGAATGACCTGTGAACAATGTGAAATGACGGTCAAAACCCGTCTCCAAGCCCATCCGGACATCACGAGTGCCCTCGTATCAAAAGACAAGCAGACAGCAGTTGTGACTATGTCGAAGCACATATCTATCGATGAGTTACAACGGGCACTCGGAGGTGACACAAGCAAATACATCATTACGGCGACCGGCCATAATGAACACGCCGAACAAGCCAAAAGCTGGCTCTCCACCTACAAGCCGATTCTCCTGATATTCTCCTATATCACCGTTGTCACCCTCTTGATTCAAGCAGGGAATCCTCATATCGATGGTATGGAATGGATGCGTCATTTTATGGCGGGATTTTTCCTGGTGTTTTCATTTTTTAAACTGTTGAATCTTCGAGGTTTTGCTGAGAGCTACCTCATGTATGATGTGCTCGCCCGACGCATAGCAATTTGGCCCTATATCTATGCTTTTACGGAGCTTGCGCTAGGAATTGCATTTATCATGAATTGGAGTCCACTGCTGACAAGCATTATCACCTTGGTTGTCATGAGTATCAGTATTATTGGCGTCCTCCAAAGCGTGCTGAACAAACGGAAGATACAATGCGCATGCCTGGGCGATGTGTTTAATTTGCCAATGAGCAGCGTGACGATTATCGAAGATGGTATGATGATTGGAATGAGCGTAGTTATGATTGTATTGATGGCGTTTTAACATATTGAAAATTAATTAGTTGGACGTGTCGGGCGGGAAGCTGCTATCCATAATACAATATCCATAGAACCATGAAAATTATCCTAATGTGCATCGTACTACTCCTGGCGATGCGTGAGAATACTACCGCTCAGCAGCTCGTGAGATATGATCTCTATGTTGCCGATACGATAGTTAATTACACCGGTACGCCACAACAAGCAATTGCAATCAACGGCAGAATACCCGCACCGACCCTTACATTTACCGAAG
>JBPOHH010000737.1:0-2095 GCA_052035765.1 Bacteroidota bacterium | reverse complement strand
GTGCCGAATGATGATATTGTGTTTTTGAATCAGCGCGGCGGCAAGCTCACGCGAATGGCGATCTGGAATTTTGTGACTGACGCAGCGCGAAGTGCGAAGATTGACAAAGAGATACATCCTCACACCTTCCGACATAGTTTTGCGACCCATTTGGTCGAAGGCGGTGCGGATTTACGGGCGGTGCAGGAAATGCTCGGTCATGCTGATATTTCGACGACGCAGATTTATACGCATATTGATCGGGATTATATCAAGGAAGTGCATCGGACATTTCATCCGCGGGGGTGAGAAGAAATACAATGGAGTAGAGCAAACACAACGCCTGAAACAAATCCTCAAAAGTACACCGAATCCATACAAGAGCCACACGAAGTCCGTTCATCCATGATGACGGACTTTTTTTATGCCTGCCGTGAACATCACCGGTATCATTGAAATGAATAGTGTCGGGGCGTTTTTCGGAGTGAAAACCCTCTAAAATCATTGGAAACAATGATTGTGAGCGTTGAGGGATATTCATAACTTTGCATCTGTAAATGTATGATAAAAAAGGCAGGTACTGCGGTTTGAATTCATACGGTTTTCTATTGAAGTTACAAAGATTTCGGCTCTAAACTAGTACACATCCGGTCGCTGCCATTCACGTTCTCAATATGATATGTTGACAATTGGGAACACAAAACAATCCTTGAATTCTCGGTGATGATGATGGTAAGCGTCAAGAATACATCAAAACGACATTTATTTATCAAATATACTGTTATAACTATATGAAATTAAAAATAATTACTCTTGTTGCTTTGCTACTCTGTTCGGTTAGTAGTTTTACCTATTCACAAGGTTTACCGCACCGTTTGTCGTATCAGGGAATCCTGACTGACAAGTCCGGTGATCCTGTGCCCGACGGTAATTATTCGATAACGATTGATTTTTATGACGTGAGCACAGGCGGTGTGCCATTATTTGAGGAAGTGCTGAATGTGCAGGCAGTTGGCGGTACGTTCAACGCGCTCATTGGTGCCACCAAACCGCTGACGCTGAGTTTTGATAAACAGTATTATATTGGAATTACCCTTCAGGGGCAGCCCGAATTTACGCCCCGCACTGCTCTTGTAGCCGTGCCCTATTCGTTGCAAGCTGAGAATGCGGTGCTTGCAGGTGGACTCCAACCCGGTGCTACCGGAGCAGTTACGAGTTTGAATGGAGCAGCAGGTGATTTACAAATTACCGGAACGGGTGCTACGACGATCACGCGAACGGGGAATATAATTACTGTGCAGTCAACGGATGATGGTATCAAATCGCTAACTCCTGAAGATAATTCGATACTCGTGACCAACCCGAATGGTCCGGCGTCGACGCTCAAGGTCGGTAGTATTGGCTTGAGTACATTAACGCCAAGCGGTGCCGCTTTAGGTGATATTTTAAAATTCAACGGCACTGACTGGAGACCGGCGAAAGAAACAGCGTATATCGAAGGCAATGGCATTTCCATTAAAAATCAAATCATCGCTCTTGCTTCACAAAATGCAACGAACGGTCAGATTTTGAAGTGGAATGGAACGGCATGGGTGCCTGCTGCCGATGATAATACGACGTATTCAGCAGGAACGGGAATACAGGTAAGCGCTAATCAAATATCTACATTACCAATGGGCGGCGACGTTAGTGGAGACATCACTTCCGCCACCGTCACAGGATTGCTCGGCAAGAAAATACAGCCCACAACTCTCGCCAATGGTCAAGGACTCCTCTATAACAGTCAGTCAAATACATGGCAGCCGATGTCGGTTGATACCGATCCGAACGATGATATTACAACAGGAACAAAAGCGGGCGGTGATTTAGCAGGTTCATATCCGAATCCCACTCTCGGCGATGGTGTGGTAACCACGCTAAAAATTGGTGCAGGAGCAATTACCACCGATAAAATTGCCGATGCGCAAATCACGACAAACAAGCTCAGTTCATTCGGCGGAGCAGCCGGTCAGGCGCTTATTTTTAATGGAACTAATGTCGTTTGGGGGAATCCGGCGCTTATCGGAACAGCAGGCGGGGATCTCACGGGTTCGTACCCGAATCCTACCGTCGCCCC
>JBPOHH010000307.1:0-4150 GCA_052035765.1 Bacteroidota bacterium | reverse complement strand
TAATACTTCGAACCGTCTTGTGAATTCTGCGTGCTGCACTTGTCCGAAAGGCGAAGAGCGCCTTGTTCTGTTGGGCACGACAAGTCCGTAATCGGCGAAGTATAAAAGGTTTGCGCTTTCCAGGTTGTATCGGTAATTGCCACAATTTCACCCGTTGCATCCGTAAACACCGCCACCATACCGCCATCGCCCGGATGATAGGCGAAGCCGCCATTACTTTCCGAACCAAGACCAAGATTTTCTTCCCAATCGACGAGTTTCATGGCAATCGTGAATGGCCGCTTCACCCGAAAGCGCACGATATTCGAATTGAATTGTGTAAACGGCACATTATCCTTGCCGACAGCCACGCCATTGATGTACATTTCAAAGTAATTATCAGCAAAGACATACGCCGTCATCACTTCACCGCTTTGGTCAATAGTCACGATATCCGAACCGTTGAGTTTGGCAAGCGCTTGTGCAGCGGTGGCGTAATTTGCACCATTACAAGGATTATTGAGATCAGAAGCAAAGGGAAATGTCGCAATCGAATAACTGACAACCGCAGGCATCGTCCACACGGTTTTGTCGGTAGCGGTAATCGTTCCGACGCCGGCAATTCTCCCGCCGGCACAGGTGTAAAGATTGGTAATCGTCGTCGTCGCCCTGCCCTGCGTGACGGATGCAGTACCCGTGTACTGCGCGCGAAGAGTGAACGGTAAGAGAAGGAGTATGAAGCAGATAGAGAGAGTAGAGCGTATGTTCATGGGTAATGGATATGTGGATTGATTGTTGTACAAGCGCAATGTTCGTAGAGTAAATTACCACATCCTCTGCGAACTTTGCACAAATTCCCTTCGCGCATGTTGGGAATATAAAGACCACTCGCTCAACGCACAAGCACGATTTCCCCGCTTTTTTCGCCACTTTTTTCGCCTTTGAGCATGTACCAATACATACCACTCGGGAGCGCCTGACCGAGCGCGTCGGTGCCGTCCCAGATGATCGTATAGCGACCGCCTGCGACCATGCTGCCACTAAGCAGACTCCGCACAATCGTGCCACGTTGATCGAGAATCGAGAGCGTTATTCGTTCCTCGTGTGCCATTGTAAATTCAATTTTTGTGGCTATGGTAAAGGGATTCGGAGAGACGAGTTCGTCGGAGTAGGCGCTATTCCAGAGTACGGGCACGCCGGTCGAGAGTGTGTCATAACAGTTCTTTGTACCAATGAAATACGTTGCCGATACATCGCCGTTTTTCCGCGATCCGGTTTCGTTTTTCGGTACATAGGCGCGTACATAATCCACTTTGGTGCCGTCCGGACTCACCGTCACGCGGATATGCCCGGAGTTCGGCAGTATTTGTCCGGTGAAATACCCGTAATCATCGGCCTGTCCGGCATTTTGAAAATTCGGATGGCTCGGCTGCGGCGTTTCCTGGTATATCAAACAGTCTTTTTCCTGCTTTCCGAAGAAATGATCATGACCGTGAAAGAAAATAGTAACGCGGTGTTCGGTCAGTAAATCTTTAATCGGCTTGTACCATCCGCTCCGATTGGTTTCAAAGCCGCGCGTGCCATTGAGATTATTCCCGCCCCATTCGTATCTATCAGCAAATTCAACACCTCCACGGCCGTCGGGATCACCACCGATGAGCTGATGAGCAAACACAAATTTGAACTTCGCCGTGCTTTTTTCGAGCGTCGCTTTGAGCCAGTCGTACTGCGCCTTGCCGAGTGTCCAGCGCCAACCGTTAAGTGAATCGGGCTTGGGCCTCGTGTACCAATACGGATCAAGCACGACAAACAGCGCGTCGCCCCATTGCCAGCTGTAGTAATTCTCCCGCAGCCCGACGAATTGATGATTCGTTTCATCGCCGGTATAAAAGCCATCCGGTGCGGGGTTGGTGAAGTACTTTTTGCGGTCGAGCGTATTCCATATCGCAACGTTTTCAGTTGTATTATTTAAATTCCACCCTGACTCGCCCTCATGATTCCCGAGAGCAATAAACAGCGGCACCGAATGGCAGGACGTTTCATAAAATGACCGCAGGAGATGCGCGCGGTAGGTGATCGTATCATGCGTTAATTTTCCTGCAGCATTCTTGAGTTTATCGGACATGAGAATATCACCCAAGTCAATCATAAAATCGGGCTTATCGTTTAATTGATTGAGCAGACACCGACGATATAATGCCGTGTCGGACTGTTCATCGACATGCGGGTCTGCCTGCACGACGAAGCTAAAGGTACTCCCCGGCGCGCGTTGCGTCATGAAGGTATGTTCAGCCCGGACTACCGAATCCTTCGCCCCCGCCGCACGATACACCATCCGATAAAAATACCGCGTGTTGGGTTCGAGCCCACTCACCACCACCGTCGCCGGCGCAAACGCAGCAACCGTTTGCCACGATGTCTGCGCCGAATATGCGCCGCTCGCCGTGCCATACTGCACCGATACCTCCACCGCACCATTAAAAAATGCCTGCACGGTGATACTTTTGTCCGTCGGACGCCCGAGAATCTCGCCATGCGTCACCGTTTGCGCATCGAGAATGCCTGCGGTAACCATCAGTTGTATGAATGTAAGAATAAATTTATTCATGAGTTACCTCGCAATCAGCATTTTAGTGGTGAAGGAATCCTGAGCTTGTAGTAGTCGAACGGCATACACCCCCGATGGCAGCGTGCGGGCATCGATACTACAGCCCGCATTCCCCTCGTCGATAGACGTAGTGACTACTGTATGACCAAGCATATCAATCACTTCGACGCGTCTGCGAGCAGGAGTCGATGCGGTAGTTTTGATGTCAATCATATCACCGTGCTGAAGTATCGTGAGCGGTGAATCGTGGGTAATAACTGCCGTTTCCACCTCAGACGACCGTGCCTGAGCGGTATAACTGTACCCAATTTCCCGATTGTGATGCGTTCCGTAGAGCGTGTCTTTCGGTAAATACGCCCGCACAAAATCCACCGTCACTCCGCTTGGTGCGACGGTAACGCGGAGATGACCGGTGCCATCGCGTGTGATATCGGTATAAGCATCCGCATTGGCGAGCATGCCGATTTGGTAGGTGGAGTCACTCGGCATCGGCACTTCCTGATACACGACACCATCGAGAACTTCTTTGGCGTAGAGGTGGTCATGTCCCTGAAAAAAGACCGTAACGCCATTATTCACCATCAGTTGGTGAATCGGGAGTCCCCATCCCGGACGGTATTTATCGAATTCATAGGTATTTTTATTAATCTCATAACCGCCCCACTCGCAACCCATTGCTACTTTAGCGCCGCCGCGTCCCTGCCCGCGATTGTGATGGGCAAAGACAAATTTGTACTTTGCGTTGCTGGTCTCGAGCGAACGTTTGAACCAGTCGTATTGCGTTTTGCCGAGGGTCCAATCCCAATTCTGCGGCTTATCATTCACATCACAATCACGATACACATCGAGCACAACAAAGAGTGCATCGCCCCAGGTCCAGGCATAATAATTCTCCGGCAGTCCGATTCCATACGCTTCTTCGGTTGTATTCCCCGAATAGAATGCATTCGGCATAGGATTCGGATAATAATATTTCCGCCATTGAGTGCCATACACTGCGATATTATTCGGAGGATTTTGCTTTAAGTAATAGCCGGTTTCCCCTTCGTGATTCCCAAGACACACATAAAATGGCATCGAGTGGCACACTGCGCCAAGGTATTGAAGATAATCCTTATGGAGGGCGTCCATATCAGCACTTGTCGTCGTCTCCGGCGTGTGGTCATCGCCAAAAATATCACCGAGCGAGAGCATGAAGTCGGCCGTGTCTTTTGCCTGATTGTCGAGGGTAATTTTGTACATACTGCGCACCCCCTTTTTGTCGTAGAGATGTTCGTCTGCCTCAACGATAAAACGATACGTCTCCCCCGGCACGCGCTGCGTCATAAACGTATATTCTTCACTGCTTGCGAAGCTGCTGCTGCCGGTTGTTTTGCTGCGAAGCCGGTAATAATACCGTGTCGCCGGCAACAAATTCACCATATCTATCTCATTGGGAACATTGGATGTTGTGGATACGGTCGTAGTTAATTTGCCATACGAACCTTTTTGCGTGCCGTATTCAAGGTAGAATTCCACATTTTGGTCAAACATTATACTCGCGGTTACCGATTTGTCGGTCGG
>JBPOHH010000438.1:0-6228 GCA_052035765.1 Bacteroidota bacterium | reverse complement strand
GGCGTGATTGGCAAGAAAAAATTCGCGTATGATTTATGGGGCGATGCGGTGAATACGGCGAGTCGGATGGAAAGCCACGGAGAAGCCGGGAAAATCCATTGCACCGAGGAATTTATGCGAGCACTGTCCTTGTCGTCCCTAAAGTCCCCCCACTTTACCGAGCGAGGCGAGATGGCAATCAAAGGCAAAGGTATGATGAAAACCTATTTTTTGGAGCCGGCAATTTGAAAAATACAGACATTCAATCGACCATTAATCATACTTCCGCACTGCTCGTTCAGGCGCGAAATTTCTTTGAAGCATCACATTTCGATGAATCGGAGCGATGTGCGAGCGAAGTGATTGCTTTATTAGAAAATGAAACCGAGCGGGATGACTTGGGTGATGAACATGATACATCCTCTCTGAAGTATGCTGTACTTGGTTCACTAGCGCATGCTTACAACCGACTCAATACTATTTCATTTTCAAAAGGAGAATATTCCCTTGCACTCAAGCAGGCGGAAATTGCGATAAAACTATGCGATCGGAATGGAAATCGCACTCGGAAATCTGGCTTGCTCGGTAATATAGGGAGTATATACAATCATCTTTCCGACTATGCAACTGCCCTGGATTATATGCAAATGGCTTTGGCTATCGATGTCGAACTCGACTATAAGCCCGGAATTGCACTCCATCACGGAAATATCGGGAGTGTGTATGATGATCTTGCGGACTATACCAAAGCATTGGAATATCACCAAAAATCTTTGAGTATCAATGTCGAGATTGGCAGGCAAGGCAGTATTGCAATCAATCTTTGCAATATCGGGAATGTGTATCAGAGTCTGATGGACTATCCCAAAGGATTAGAATATTTGCTTCAGGCGCTCGCAATCAATGAAGCACTCGACAGGAAAACCGGCATTGCACTTAATCTCGGGAATATTGGCAATACGTATTTGGATATGTCTGACTATGACAAAGCGTTGGAATATCATCGAAAAGCACTGGCTATTAATGAAGCACTCGGCAGGAAATCCGGTATCGCAAGAAATCTCGGCAATATGGGCGTTGTATATCAGAATCTGTCAGACTACACGAATGCCTTGGAATATATGCAAAAAGCGTTCGAAATCAATGAAAGTCTCGGACTGAAAGAAGGCGTAGCGCATGATCTCAGCAGTATGGGGAACGTGTATGCAAACCGCGCATTTGAAGGTTATGACGCTCGCCGAGCAGAAGAATACCTTCGAAAAGCCATGGCAATTAGTCACGAAATCGGTAGCAAAGAATTCGAATATGGGTGTCACAAGTCGTTGGCAGACTTGTACAAAGACGAAAAACGATGGGAGGAAGCTCACGGGCATCTGGAACAGTTCATCATTCTGGAAAAAGAAGTCCAAAGCGACGAAGCTAAAAAGCAAGCCAATCTCATGGAGCAGCGTCGACTGGTCGAAGAGCGTGAAAAACAAATCGCCATAGCCAAAGCAGCCGCCGATGCAAAGCATCAAGCCACCGAACAATTACTCCATAATGTACTACCTCCGGGTATCACCAGGCGTCTCTTACAGCATGAAAAACCAATTGCCGATAAAGCTGATAATGTGTCGGTGTTTTTTTCTGATATCGTTGGTTTTACCTCTCTCTCTCAAAAGATTTCAGCAAAAGAATTAGTAACCGGCTTGAATGACTTATTTACGCTCTTCGACGCCTTGGCAAAAAAATACAACATAGAAAAAATCAAGACCATAGGCGATGCCTACATGGCAGTCTGTGGCGTACCCGTTGCACAAGTTGACCATGTAATGCAGATGTCAGAGTTTGCATTTTCAATTCAGCAATTATTCCATGATGGAGTTACCATAGCAGGACACCACATTTCCATTCGTATCGGCTTGCACTGCGGAGAAGTAGTAGCAGGTGTCATCGGTGAGAATAAATTCGCCTATGACTTATGGGGTGATGCGGTGAATACGGCAAGCAGGATGGAATCCCACGGCGAAGCCGGGAAAATACATGTGTCCGAAGATTTTATGAAGGCCCTATCCTCATCGTCCCCAACGTCCCTCCACTTCCGGGAAAGAGGCGCGATGGAGATCAAAGGCAAAGGAAAAATGAACACCTATTTTATGGAGAGAAAATGACACTCGAGCAATTACAAGAAAGACTCCAGCTCGCTGTTCACGAACAGGACAAAAGCAATTACGCCGAAGCCGAAAAACTATGCAATGAGGTGTTGCGATGCTACGATGAACAATCGAGCGACACTCAACAGACCACTGACTGGCGCTTACTTCGTGCTAAAACCATTCGCGCCTATGGCGCATCTGTTTGGAAGCGTGGAGACTTCGAATCGTCGCTCACATTATTCGAAGAAGCTCTTGAATTTTTCCAATCTATTCCTGATGCAACAGGTGTCGTTGATGTTACCGGTAACATCGGGAATGTGTATCATTCACTTGGCTCGTACCAAAAGGCGCTGGAATATCTCGAAAAAGCCCTCGCACTCCACAAAGAACTTGGTCAAAAATCCGGCGTAGCGAATGTTACCGGAAATATCGGAAATTCATATCACACGCTTGGCTCTTACGACAAAGCATTGGAGTATTACGAGAGAGCCGTCGTACTCCACAGCGAGCTTGGTGAGAAACTTGGTGTTGCCAGAGTTACCGGGAATATCGGCATTGTCCATTACTTTCTCGGCGCCTACGACAAGGCGTTGGAATGCTTTGTACAATCCTTCACACTCCATACTGAGCTCGGCGATAAATCCGGTGCGGCTCGGCTTATGGGACAAATCGGCGCAGGGTACTATGCTCTCGGATCTTATGACAAGTCATTAGAACACTTCTCTCAAGCACTTGTGCTCCATAGCGAACTTGGTGAAAAATCAGGCATTGCCAGTGTTACGGCGAATATTGGCACTTTGTATCAAAGCATTGGCTCACACAATGAGGCGTTGGAATACTTAGCGAAAGCCGTCGCACTGAACAACGAAATCGGTCAGAAGTCCGGTGCCGCGTTAGCGATGGCAAATCTTGGGATTGTCTATAAGGATCTCGGCTCCTATGAGCAAGCGTTGGAGTGCTATGGGCAAGCACTCGCCCTTCATACCGAACTCGGGGCGAAATCCGGAATTGCCACTGTAATGGGTAATATCGGAAACATCCATCGGAGGATTGGTTCGTACGACAAGGCGTTGGAATCCTTCTCGCAAGCAATCACACTCCATACTGAACTTGGTGAGAAGTCCGGAGTTGCCGGTATCACCGGTAGTCTCGGGAATCTGTTTAGTACTAAGGAATTCTATGGTTATGATTTCGCTAAAGCAGAAGACTATTTCTTGAAAGCAATCAGCATGGCTGAAGAACTGGGTCTGAAACTGAATCTGTATCTGAACCATCAGTCGTTAGCGCAACTATACGAGAACGAGGAGCAATGGAAGGAATCCCATGATCATTTCAAAAAATACCACGAGATAGAAAAAGAAGTCCAAAGCGAAGAAGTTAAAAACCAAGCGGAGCGGCTTGGCTTTGAGCGTAAAACCGCAGAGCGCGAAAAGCAAATCGCAATCGAGCGTACTCGCTTTCAAGAACGCGAGAGTATCCTCAACAACATTCTGCCGGAAGGAATAACAGATCGTCTGATTATGGGTGAGAACCCAATCGCAGATCACTTCGATTCCGTTTCTATTATGTTTATGGACATCGTCGATTTTACAAAGCTCTCAACAAAGATTTCTGCACAACAACTCGTCCACCTTTTGAATGCAATTTTTACCTGCGCAGATACTGTGATGCGAGAGTTTGGGCTGGAGAAAATCAAAACGATTGGCGATTGCTACATGGCTGTTGCCGGTGCACCTACAAAACAAGACGACCACGCTCTCCGCGCCGCACATGCATCGCTCAAACTGCTTGAGGAAATGAAGAATCTCGTCGTCACATTCCCAGAGAACTATGGTGATAGAAGTTGGATTGCGAATATTCCGGAAATAGATGTACGCATCGGCCTGCATTGCGGTCCGGTAGCCGCAGGCGTGGTCGGCGAGAATAAATTCCTCTACGACCTCTGGGGCGATGCAGTGAATACGGCAAGCAGGATGGAATCCCACGGCGAACCCGGGAAAATACATGTGTCAGAAGATTTTAAACATGCCGTAGAGACGTTGCATGCAACGTCTTTGCATGCAGAGACATTGCATGCAGAAGCGTTGCATGTAGAGACGTTGCATGCAACGTCTTTGCATGCAACGTCTCTACGATTTGTACCCCGCGGCGCGATGGAGATTAAAGGCAAGGGACTGATGAAAACCTATTTTATGGAGAACGTATGACGATAGAAGCACTTACAACCAACGTAGAAGCTCTTGAAGCATTGATAAAAACAGGTAACGACTACGTGCAGGTTGAAAATGATGCACGAGAGTTGCGGAGGGCTTCGGGAGTAGAACTCTACCCTGAACTGAGCAGCCGAATACATCTTGCTCTTTCACAATCTCTTTGGATACGTGGAATGGCGCAGGAAGCATTGAGCTATGCCGAGGATGCACTATCGGTAGCTATGCAATTGCCCAATAAAGAATTACAGGCAAGGACGAATCATACGGTCGGGACTGTCTATGCAGAGCTCGATGATTACGCAACGGCGCTTGAGCATTTTACGACAGCTCTTCTATTGTATAGTGAAGTAGGAAACAAAAGAGGCGTAGCACAGATACATGATAATATTGGGTTAGTGTACCGCAAACGCTCCGATTACACACTCGCTCTCGAGCAGTACAATAAAGCACTTACGATTAATCAAGAGCTCGGAAACAACCAGGGAATGTCGAATAACATTGGTAACATCGGTATAATTTATGAGAGTCTTTCCGACTTTTCAAATGCACTTGAGTATTACAGCAGATCGTTGGCATTAGATACGGAAATGGGGAATAAACGCGGCGTGGCTTGGAACCTGAGCAACATCGGCGTGGTGTATTGGTACCTCTCCGATTATCCACGTGCACTGGAGTATTACAGTAAAGCACTTGCACTTGAGGAAGAACTTGGAAATAAAAAAGGTGTGGCTGTTACTACCGGTAATATCGGAAATGTGTATTCTGATTTCTCCGACTACGCACGTGCTCTTGAGTATTATGGCAAAGCACTTGCCCTTGATGAAGAGTTCGGCAACAAAAGTGGAGTATCACGGCACAGCAGCAACATCGGAAATGCGTATTTGGGACTCAAAGAGTATGTGCAGGCACTTGAGTATTTTCGGAAAGCACTTGAGTATGACGAAGAACTCGGCAACAAACGGGGTGTAGCATTGAACACAGGCAATATCGGGCTTGTGTACAAGGAGTTATCTCATTACGCCGATGCTCTTGAGCATTTGAATACTGCTCTTGCTTTGGAAGAAAATCTGGGTAATAAAAGTGGCGTCGCAAAAATTTTTGGTGACATTGGAACTATTCATGCAAATAAAGATTATGACGGCTACGACCCAACTATGGCAGAGGAGTACTTACGGAAAGCGCTTGGGATGTTTGTTGAGCTTGGAATGAAACAAGAACAATATGAAGCATATAAAGAATTAGCCAACCTTTATGAGAATGAGAATCGTTGGGCTGAATCATTAGACCATTATGTAAAATTTCATGAGCTTTATGTAGCAGTCCAAAGCGAAGAAGCCACCAAGCAAGCGCAACTGATGGAGCACCGCCGCAAGATTGAAGAATCTGAACGCGACCGCCAACTCAAGATTGCACGCCATGAAGTAACGGTAAATTTACTGCATAAAACATTACCACCCTCAATTGCAGAACGCCTTATGGATGGCGAAAAAAACATCGCCGATAAATTTGAACATGTATCTATTCTCTTCGCAGACATCGTTGGCTTTACACCGCTTTCAGCCCGCACAGAACCCAAAAAAATGGTGGAATTATTGAATAACCTTTTCACCCGTTTTGATAAACTCACAGTAGAATACAATGTTGAGCGCATCAAAACAATCGGCGATGCATACATGGTGGTAGCCGGCGCACCCGAACGATGCGAAGACCACGCTGAACGCATGGCACGCTTTGCACTTGTCATGCTTAAAGAAACTCAATCATTCGCAAACGAAGTGGGAGAAGATATTCGAATGCGAATAGGTATTAATTCCGGTGAAGCGGTTGGTGCAGTAGTGGGAGAAACGAAGTTTAGTTATGATCTGTGGGGCGACACGGTCAACACCGCAAGCAGGATGGAA
>JBPOHH010000634.1:0-1995 GCA_052035765.1 Bacteroidota bacterium | reverse complement strand
ATCCTACCCGCAGGCATTGGAGTATTTCCTCCAAGCGCTGAATCTGCTGAGAGATGAGTCCGACTCCGATGCACATCCCTCGATTCCCACTCTGCTCGGGCATATTGGCGAAGTCTATCATTTTCTGAAGCAATACAATGTCGCCGCGGGGTATATGAGTCAAGCGCTCGAAGCCGTCATCAAGCAGGGGAATCAATCGCGGCTCCATACGATACTTTCAGGATTAGGCGGACTCTATGCAAATGAAAAGTATAGAGAATTCTCGCTCCCCAAAGCGAAAGAATATATACGGCAAGCCCTTGAAATTGCAAGGGAAATCAACGAACGCCCCGTCTTTGCTAAGTACTCTAATACGCTCGCGCAGATCGAATACCAACTCGGTAATTATGCCGAAGCATACGCCTACCTACAAAATTCCATCGCCTATGCTACCGATCTGCACTCGGAAGAGCTCGACGAAAAGCTCCGCGCTATGTATGTGCAGCATCAGGTAGAACAGCTCAAGAAAGAAGCCGAAATCGCGAGGTTGAAAAATACGGTACTCGAAGTCTCCAATAAGCATCTCGAAGAACTCAACGCCATCAAGAATACCTTCCTCGGAATTGCCGCCCACGACCTGAAGAATCCGTTAAGTTCCATCAAAATGCTCGCCCGTATGCTCGAAGAATACGCCGATGTGATGTCGGTAGAAGAAGTGCGGAACTCTGCACGGGATATCGGTGTGTCGAGCGCGCAAATGTTTGATTTGATAGTGAGTTTGCTCGATATTAATGCGCTTGAACAAGGCAAGGTCAACCTCTCGATGCAGGTCGTCGAAGTCGGCGAACTCGTGCGGCGCACGGCCGAGGGCTACCGCGCGCGCGCCGAAAAAAAGGGGATAGAGCTCATCATTGATGTTCGCCAAAACTACGCACTGATCGACAGCACGAAATTCATACAGATTACCGAAAATCTCATCTCGAATGCTATTAAATTTTCGCCTCATCACCGGAAGATATATATCACGATCGGCAGCGTAGTACAAGGTATGGTGCGCCTCAGCGTTCGTGACGAAGGCGAGGGAATCGCCCCGGAAGAAATGCATAAGCTGTTTGCGAAGTTCGAACGGCTGCAGGCGCAGCCGACGGGGGGCGAACACTCCACCGGGCTCGGGCTCTCGATAGTCAAGCAGCTCGCCGAACTCATGAACGGGCGGGTGTGGTGCGAGTCGGTCTATGGTGAGGGAGCGACTTTTAGTGCAGAATTCCCGGAATACGATCTCACGCAAGAATAAGAATCCCAATACCTTGCCGGTCATTTCTCCAAAAAATAGGTCTTCATCATCCCTTTGCCTTTGATGGCCATTTCACCGCGGGGGATAAATTGTAGAGACACAATATTTTGCGTCTCTACGGCATGTTTGAATTCCTCCGATACATGTATTTTTCCGGCCTCGCCGTGGCTTTCCATCCTACTTGCCGTATTCACTGCATCGCCCCATAAGTCATACGAATATTTATTCTCGCCGATAATTCCTGCTACGACGCTGCCGGAGTGCAGACCGATTCGGAATTCAAGATGAATTGATGTGGAGAATAGCTGCTCATTTCTGGTATTTTCGAGCATTTCAATCGCTGCATTTGCCGCTCGCTCGGCGTGATTATCATAACTGACCGGCGCGCCGCAGACGGCCATATATGCGTCACCGATGGTCTTAATTTTCTCGAGTCCGTGTTTTTTACAAATGGTATCAAATCGCGAGAAAACGTGATCGAGGATGTCGATTAATTCATGAGCCGACAATTGAGCCGATAACTCTGTAAAACCCACAATATCAACGAATAGCACGCTCACATTCTCATGCGTGTCGGCAATTTTTTTCTCTCCCTGCACGAGACGCTCGGTAATGGTCGGCGGAAGGATATTGGCAAGAATTGCGCTTGTCGCCTGCGAGAGAGCGCGCTCAACGGCGAGAGCTTTATCCCGCTCGGCGTCCTGCCGTTCACGGATGTAGCG
>JBPOHH010000657.1:0-8013 GCA_052035765.1 Bacteroidota bacterium | reverse complement strand
CCATATTGCTTGAGTCCGCTGACACCGATTATTTTCAATTGAGGGTTCATGGCATGCACTTCTTTTATCAGTGCCGGACCATCCATGACCGGCATGACCATGTCGGTAATAATAAGCGCAATATCCTGCTGATGCTCCCGGAAAACGTCGAGCGCCTCCATTCCATTGGTGGCTGAAAGCACGCTGTAGCCACGCTCGATGAGTTCGCTCACCGTGATCTCGAGAATAGCCGCTTCGTCATCGACGACGAGGATTGTCTGACCCGCACTCGCAGTGTTTCCCGGCAGCTCGCCGTCTTCATCCTGCTCGATAACTGAGTCTGCAGGCAGGTAAATACTAAAAGTCGTACCCTTGCCGACTTCACTTGTCACATTCACAAATCCACTGTGATTTTTGATAATTGCAAATACTGTCGAGAGTCCGAGCCCGGTGCCTTTCCCCACTTCTTTGGTCGTAAAAAACGGTTCGAAAATCCGGTCAATGACCTCCGGTGAAATACCCGTGCCCTCGTCTTTTACATGGAGTGCGACGTAATTTCCTGCTTTTGTAAGTAATTGCTTGCGGGCTGAATGCTCGTCGAGATGCACTGTCGTGGCTTGAATTTCTATGACTCCACCCGTCGGCATGGCATCACGTGCATTGACGCAGAGATTGAGCAGCACCTGATAGAGCTGCGTGGGGTCTGCCGTGACCGTCGGGAGGTCTTTATCAACAATAATGCTGATTTCAATAGACTTCAGGAATGTCTCGTGGATGATTTTCTGAATTTCACCGAGAATATGTTCGACCCGCACCGTCGTCAGCACGCCGTCAGCGCCTCGGGCAAAGGTCAGCACTTGCTTGACGATGGAGGCACCGCGTTTGGCCGAACCGTCGAGCATATCGAGCATGCGTCTGCTGCGTTCGTCGGTGCTTGTTCGTCGGAGGAGGTCGATGGAGAGGAGAATCGGCGTGAGAATATTATTGAGATCATGCGCAATTCCACTGGCGAGCGTGCCGATGCTTTCCATTCGTTGTGAACGCAGAAGCTGCTCCTCGATTTGCTTGCGTTCGGTCACATCTCGTGATACTACAATGATTTGGTGGATATTTCCTGCTGCATCCTTGATCGCACTGCCCGAGGACTCGACATATCGTATCGAACCGTCCCAGGTGAGGAGGCGGAAGTCGATCTGCTGATTCTCTCCGGTCATGGCGATTTTCCGGAAGGTCTTCCGTGCATTGTCGCGGTCATCCGGGTGAATATTGGCAAATGCATCCTGCGTATGGAGATATTCTTTGTTGCCAAGGATGCGTTTGTAGGCAGGACTCGTGTAAAGCAGCGAACCCTGTATATCTAAAATTGTAATCAGATCGGGTGTATTCTCGGCGATAAGTCTGAACTGTTCCTCACTTCTTCTCAGCGCTTCCTCGGCTTTCTTGCGCTCGGTAATATCGCGGATAAATCCTGTGAAAATCTCTTCACTCACGCCCATGATTTTCGTCACAGTCAATTCAATCGGAAATTCATGGCCATCGGCATGGAGCGCCGTCAGCTCAATGCGTTTGCCAAATATCGGTGCCTCGCCCGTCCGGCGGTAGTGCTGAATACCGGAGTAGTGATCTTGGCGTAACCTGTAAGGAATTATAATAGTATCGAGTTTTTGTCCGACCACAGACTCACTGTCGTAGCCGAAAATACGTTCGGCTGCGGGGTTGAATTCCAATATCCTGCTCTCGCCGTCGATGGTAATGATTCCATCGAGCGCCGACTCAAGGATTCCCTTTTTCCGTTCTTCACTGTCACGCAATGCCTCGCCGGATGCCTTGCGTTCGGTGATATCGCTAAAGAACCACACCCGACCGTAATTTTTACCTTCGGCGCCGATAATGGGCGAGGAAAACCGTTCGAGGACTGTGCCGTCGGTGAGCTCGATTTCGTCAAAACTATGTTCTTCGGGGTGGAGGTAGAGAAAGTCAATTTTTTCGATAAATGCTTCAGGATGCAGAACGTTTTGCTTGACGTATTCCACCTGCTCCGCATCGTTGTTATTCTGTGCTATCGTGGCAGGGAGCTTCCATATATCTTTCGAGTGTTGATTTTGAAACACAATATGTCCATTGCTGTCCACGACGAGAATGCCGTCTTTGGACGAGTGAACGAGTGCTTCGAGGAAGGCGGATTTTGAGCGCAGCATTTCTTCGATTTTTTTGCTGATGGTAATATCGTGGAAGCTCCAGACGCGCCCGATATTTTCATCACCTAGGCGCTGGGGGATAGAGTAGCGTTCAAAAACCCGTCCGTCGGTAAATTCAATTTCGTCATACGAGGTAGCATCGGGAGTACGGTAGAGGTCATTAACTTTTGCGATAAACGCTTCGGGGTCTTTGAGTTGAGAGGTCGCATAGCCGAGGAGAACGCGGTCGTCGCCTTGTGATGCGATATGCTCGGGGATATTCCAGAGGGAGAGAAATTTGGAATTATAGCTGCTGATATGTCCGTCGAGTCCGACGACGAGGATACCGTCGGCGGTAGATTCGAGAGCTGCCGTCAGCAGGGAATACGAGTGCTTGAGGTCATTTTCGATCTGCTTGCGTTTGGTAATATCGATGACATTATTGAGCACGTACTGTTCAGACTCCATCGTGATAATTTCTGCATAAAAAATCCCGTGTCCGGTGCTTCCGCTTGCAGTACGGAATTCAAATTCGAAGTCCCGTACTTTGCTGCTCTCGGTCAGCAGGTCGAGCGCACGGCGGCGTTCATCTGGATTAGCCCATAAGTCTAGTGAAATCACAGAAATACCAATCACATCTTCTCTCCTGTAACCGAAGACATTCTCAAAAGCCGAATTGACATCTAAGATTGTACGATCCGGCTGTCTGGTAAGAATCGATGCATCGGGATTGGCATGGAATGTTTTCTGGAAAAGTGCATGCATATTGGCAAGATTTTCATCGGCTACTTTTTGTTCGGTGATATCGGTGATGATACCAATCGAACCGATAATTTCGCCCGTATGGTCATGCCGTGGCGCGCCGCTGATTTCTGCCCACATCACTTCGCCGGATTTTTTTCGCATCTTAATCTGATATTTATCCGACACATTATCCAGGCGAGTGGTATTTTTCTCGTCAATGATGTGCCTGTCTTCTTCGCTGATAAAGAGATCTTTTCCCACTTTCCCGACGATTTCGTCAGCACTGTAGCCGAGCATTTCGCATAAACGGAGATTGACAAACTGAATCACATCTTGATTATTGACATGAATCACCCCTTCGCTCATACTTTCGATGAGCGTGCGGAATTTTTCTTCGCTTTCCTGGAGCGTTGCCACGAAGTTACGCCGGCGCCGACCGATAATAATCATTAGTGCAATAATACCGCCGAGGAGGATACCGATTGGCCAGAGAACATACGGATTGCGGTGCAGCGGGTAGGGAATAACGAAAGTCGTCGTGTATCCGGCTTCATCGACCGGGCGAAGAATTTCTTTGACTTGTATCTGGAGAGTGTGTGTGCCCGGAGAGAGATTCGTGGCAATCATCTCATGATTGGTAGTCCAGGATGAATACGTTCCATTGTCGATTCTAAATCGGGTCTCAATATTACTACTTGCATGAGATGCAAAATAACTGTACGGTTTCCATTTAATGATGGCTGAATTTTGTTCGATAGCCGGCGTTTCAAATACCACCCGCGGCGGATGCAGGGTGTCAGATTCTTTGGTAATAATAATCACGCCGCCGCCGGATGAACCGAGGTAAATCTTGTCCGAAGTAGGAGTGACCGGCCACAGCCGGGAATTACTCAAGCCCGACGGTGCATCAAATGTCTCCCACCATCCATCATAATAACTGCTGAGTCCGCCCTTGGTCGCGATCCAAACGGTGCCTTTGGCATCGACTTTAATATCCTGCACGGCATCGCTGACGAGCCCGTCGGAAGTGGTCAGATAGTGTATGCTGTCGGCGGTGACGAGGCCGAGTCCGTTGTGCTGATCGCCGAACCACACGCGATTCTGACTGTCGATGGCAATCGTGTAAATACGTTGGGTGCGTAATCCGCTTGACGGTGACCAATGACGCCAGGTTCCGTTTTTCCAACGGCTTAGTCCCAAATACGTCCCGAACCAGTATGCACCGTCCCTGTCCTCTGCAAAGGCATACACCCTGCCGCTCGGGAGTTCTTTGCTATGCTTCCACGGGGAGATTTTCCCACTGTCTAATATGAATACTCCCGGGCCTTTGGCAAGATTATACTCCACGGAATCATAGCCGTCGAGTCCTAAAAACCAAAGGCGTTTTTTGCGGTCGGGGATGATTTTGTGAATCATCCGTGCGTCAAGTCCTTCGTTTTTGCCGTAATGTGTCCACTGCGTGCCGTCATAGCGATATGCGCCTTCAGTGCCCACGCCACTGGCGATCCAAATCGAGTGAACAGCATCTTCGGCCAGCGCGGTCACGCTGCCGAGAGCAGTACCGTTAATGGTTTCGATAGACGTGGCTTTGGTATTTTTTTTGTGAATTTCAATCCCGAGTCCTCGCGCTACCCAAATAGCACTGTCGCGTGTAATTAATATTTCGTTGATGGAGTTACGCTCGTCTGTTTTACCTGTGGACCATGATTCCCATCGTGACGACGATGCCTGATAGAGGTAGAGACCACTTTCGGTACCTACCCAGAGATCGCCATTTTTTCGGAATTTCATGAAAAGCAAATCCTGCATCTGTCGTGGTGGATTACTGTGAAATTCCCACCCGCCGGAGCGCCGGAGAAATATACTGCCGGAAGCAGTGAGGACGAGCATTTCTCCATTCGGTGCTTCCACGATTTTCTGCGGGAATTTCCATTCTTTTGCGCTGTGAAAGACGGGCTGACCATTCGACTGCGACTCCCATACTCCTCGTAATTCGAACGGAATAATGATCGAGGCCAGCCAGCCGCCACGCGTGTCACTTGCGACCTGATCGACATTCATCAAGGCAGTCGGCGAACTAAATGCCTGTGTCCATTGACCGTTGCTGAGGCGATAGAGACTATGTGCCGAACTCACCCATATATCGCCGTTGACACTTCGGTGCATCTGCCTGAAGTGCAGGTTGGCCATGTCCGCCGGGAGCTTGAAAGGCGTAATAGTGTAGCCGTCAAAGTGATACAGGAGAGATTTTGAAAGTAAAAGATGCTTGCCGGATGGTAGTGTCGCCATGGCATCCGTCGCAAATATTCGACCGTTGTAGCGCAGGGCAAGCTTAGTAAAACCATGAACAGTACCTCGGTAGAGCGAACTATCCATCAGCACAAGTAGAGAATTGGCAGGAGCTTGCTCTATTTGTCGTACTCTGCCGTCCGGCAAACCCTGCCAGGGCTTGATGGCAGTCCAGTAATATCCGTTGAACCAGGCAAGTCCTCTCTGTGTCGCTGCCCAAATCGTGCCGTCGTGCGCTTCCGTGATATCAAATACACGATGCGACGGCAGCCCCTCTTCAGTAGTAAAGAGTTTCCATCGCCATTGCTCATCAAAGGGTTTGGGTTGTGCGGTTAGCCGGAAAGAGGAGAGAAAGCAGGTGAGAAAACATACAATGACAAGACTACGGAAAAGAAGCTGTGCAAATACTCGAAATATAGGGCTCAATTCTCCAATCACACATCGTTTGCCGGATCTATCTTGCTGAATAGGTTCGAGTTCCATGTTGTACCATATCTCCATACTACATACTGTTCCGGTATCTTGTTGTCCGGCTCCCCGTGCTAGTTGTATTAAGAAATCTAACGAATATGTTCTGCCGGTCGAATATTAATGATTACCCAATGCAAACATAGCTAAATCACACAAAACGGCAGACCGGAATTTTGGAATATTGACCATACAATGAATGTCAATTCCACATCATTGCACTCAAAGGTGTTACCTGCTGACGATGAGAGATTGCGCCGCTGTAAAAGCTCCTGCACGAAAACGGAAAAAATAAGCGCCTTCCGGGAGATTCGACGCATCAACCTGCACGGTATAATGTCCTGCACTGACGACAGCCGGCTCGACAAGAGTCGCGAGTGTACGCCCGCGTACATCCGTAAGCGTGAGGAGTACCTCAGACTCAAACGGTACATCATAGCAGATACTTGTCGTGGTATTGGCCGGATTAGGGTAATTTTCATACAGCCGGAAGCCGCTCGCGAAGTCAAATTGCGACTCATTCACCCCAACTGCCGGTGCATTGATAAGCGGTAATTGCTGGAATTCTTTGAGCATAATAGTCGCTACATCATCCTTCTTCGCGCCGAACCACTGAGCAAGCACAGAAGTGTAAATCTGCCGGAAGTCATACTGCATCCTGAGATTACCACGGTCGAGATCCGTCATGCTTGGGTTCGCACCAACTATCCCCGGCTTCACATATTTCCCAAAAAGAAACATCGGCGCGGCTGTTCCGTGGTCGGTGCCAGCACTTGCATTCGAGGCGACTCTCCGTCCAAATTCAGAA
Organism: Bacteroidota bacterium; assembly: GCA_052035765.1. Taxonomy (GTDB): domain Bacteria; phylum Bacteroidota; class Ignavibacteria; order Kapaibacteriales; family UBA961; genus JADJXV01. The sequence goes on along the minus strand of JBPOHH010000657.1, from coordinate 1,548 downwards.
TACGTCATCGCGAGTACTTTGTCATCAGCACCAAGCTGCCGGATATCATCCAAAAATGCCGTGATCGCCTCTGAGAGTTTTTGAAGTAATATCGCATGATTACCCTTGCTTGTATCACCGGACACCACCTGAGCCGCATGCGTGTCGAATCCTCCCAAGCTCACCGAATAAATCCGTGTTTGCAGTCCGCCGCCAATGAGCCGAGCTACGATTTTTAATTGATCGGCAAGGGAATTACCGGTCGGATATGTCGCCTTGTTGCTCGCTTTTGACGCAGCATCTTTTATCTGCTTCGAATAGGCAAGTGACTCAATCTGAATCTCTCGGATGTATTTTAAGTCTTTGCCGAATTTGGTGTTGGGAGGTTCTTCAAAACCCGTCGTTCCCGTGCCGTTGACGAGCGAATAAAACGCATTCGGGTCCTGCAAGGCCAGTCCCATGGACTGTCCTGCACCCTGCAATGCAAGCGAGGAAGAAGCACCGATTTGTATTGCAAGCGGATCTGGCGCGGAAGGATTCGGGTAACCGATCGGGTAATTCGGATAGGCTTCTCCGAGAAAACGTCCCGCCCAGCCGGAAACGAGGTATTGATTGGAGTCGGAACCGGACATGAAAATATCGGTCGAGCGGAAATGCGAGAAGTTGGAATTCGGATAAGCCACGCCCTGAATGACCACGCTCTGCCCGTTGTCAAATAACGACAGTATGCCTGTCATTGCAGGATGGAGACCGGTCTTGTCGGTGAGCTTAAGAACGGATTTTTCGGGAATCATGATATTTGACCGCAGAGAAGAATAGGCGGAATATTGATCGAGCGAAATGACGGTATTGAGCCCGTCATTACCACCGGTGAGCTGTATAAGCACGAGAATTCTATCCGTTGCAGCAAGCGAGGTCGCAAGATCATTGGTCATGACATTTCTGCCAAATGCCTTGCCGGGAAGTCCGCCGATGACAAAGGGAGCCGCCAGTACCGGCGTCAATTTCTGAATAAAGTCTCTACGTTTCATAATGAATTCCTTCTGTACGACGTTGATATGTATGGGAATAACTGTTGGGTGCTTTACCGGTGTTTCTTACATCATTTGAAATTCTGCCATGCGGAACATGAATTTCATCAGAGCACTGAGCTTGCTTTTGGCAGCATTTACCTTTTGGGTGGTTGTCGGATTCTTGACGTAATCATTCCAGATGACGCCCCATTCGTAGTCCGGCACTCCGGGGAGCAGTGTATCGGTTACGAGACTCGTTACCTGCTTTTCGGTGAGCGGGAAGACAAAGAGGTCAGCGGCAATATCCCTGATAAGTTGGTAGGGGTCAGCAGGATTCGCGCTCACGGATTTCACATACGTAAGCACGTCGATACCTGCTTTGGCGCCGCTGACGGTGAATCCATTAACAAGTTGGTCGGTAAAACCATTGCGATTCGGGAGCGTTGCCGAGGTAATCCACAATTCATAGAAATTAGGAGCTTGGTAATAGGCCGCCCAGCCCGCTACATTGGGATGTTCCATGAGCTCCATCTGCAATCCCGCCGCAATGCTGCGA
>JBPOHH010000111.1:0-1534 GCA_052035765.1 Bacteroidota bacterium | reverse complement strand
ATGGTACTCCAATAATATGAGCGTATTCCGGTGGGAATTTCTCAATGACGATTTTACGTTTGTCGGTGGTCGGATTTCCGTCCTTATCATAGCCCTGTAAATTATAACTCATTCTCCGTAAAGCTCTTCCGGCGACTTGCTCGCACAATAATTGCGAACCGAACGCACGTAATCCCATGATGTGAGTGACGGTATTTGCATCCCAACCTTCGGTAAGCATCGAAACAGACACGACGCAACGGATATGTGACCCTAATTTACCTTGCTGTCCGACGGTATTGACTACTTCTCGCAGCAGTTCGGCATCGGTGATTTTCTCGATACTACCTTGTCCATGGAGTCGGGCGTAGTCTTTTTTGAAAACTTCTATTTCGGAGTCGAATATTTTCTTAAAGTCATCATTGATTTGTTCGCCATTTTCTAAGGCATCGCTGTCGATGAGTAAGGTCGGCGGTCTTCTGAGCGGCTTACTTGTTGCCGGGTCGTAATTGGAGAATAGTTCCTTGATACCTTGGACGGTGACAGTATTTCCTTGGTCGTCTTCATATTCATAACCTGCAATGTATTTATATACTTCCTTCGAAACAGCAGTATTATTACAGACGGCAATAAATACCGGCGGTGCAGAGAAGATATTAGCTTTTGCTTCTTTCTGTTTTCTGATTCCGCTATCATATTCTACATAATGATTGTAGAATTGATCTAATGCACCTTTGACAAGTGATGGTAGCTGCGGGGGGAGCTCTTTGTATTTGCTGCCTTCGGCTGCTGCTTCCTTCTTTTGGGTAGTTCTACCTTTTTTGGGTAAATCATCTTTGACATGGTCATAGAGATTCCGCAGCATTGCCACGGGAATTTTTTCTCTACCTTCTGATAGATTCTGTGTATTATCGCTTTCGGGCAAGAAGGGTATTTTGACGAGACCTGATTCAATTGCTTCAATCAGTCCGAAGTCTGAAACTACCCACGGGAAGAGACTATAGGCAGGGTATCCTGAGCCAGTGAGATAGTAGGGAGTAGCGGAGAGGTCATAGACTCCGTGCAGCTTGAACTTCATGGCTATTTCTTTGAGTCCGCTGAACCATACGGCGGCTCTTGCGTTTTCATCAGCGCCTTCGTTATCGGTCGTTTTACTTTTTGACTTTGGGAGATAGCAGTGGTGTGCTTCATCATTAAGAATGACAATCCTGCTTCCGGGCTTGAACTTGCTTAATGTTCGCTTCAATACTTGGGTAAAATCTTCCTTGTTGCCTGTATCAATTTTTTCGCCCTTGAGGTTGGTCTTGCCGTCGAATGGGCTTTTTTTATTGCCTTGGAGTATTTTGGGCTCGAAGGTATGGTAATTGGTGATGACGAGTCTTGAGTTGATGTTGTCGAGTCTGGTCTTCATTTTGGCAGGCACCAAATCTCGAACATGATAGTAGTCTTCGATATCGCGTGGGTTTTTGTTTTGTGTGTCCACAAATAGCACACCGAGTCTGCTTTTGATGGTGATTCCGGGTGCAACAATCAGGAAATAGTCCACGAAACGAAC
>JBPOHH010000860.1:0-3220 GCA_052035765.1 Bacteroidota bacterium | reverse complement strand
TTAAGTCCCTTAAGTCCCTTAAGTCCCTTAAGTCCCTTAAGTCCCTTAAGTCCCTTAAGTCCCTAAGTCCCGTAAGTCCCTTAAGTCCCTTCAAGTCCCTTAAGTCCTTCTAAAAGTCCACAAAAATACCCCCAAGGGCGGACCTCGGATAATCCCCGAAGTCCGCCCTTTATTATTTGAGCTAGCCGGTCAATTCTCCACCAAACCACCTGAAAATCCACATACTTCTTGCACCATACCGCGGGAATGACTAACTTCGCAGTGAAAGTACGCTATCCTGTACTATTCCAACATGTTCACTGGTTTTCATTCTACATTTTTTCGAGGAGAATTTATGAAAAAATATCGTTGGCTTTTGCTGCTTGTCTATCTGCTCTTCACCGCTTGCAAGAGCGATGTGACCAATCCCAACACTACCATCGACCAAGGCACAGCCCTGCTTGCCGAAAGCGGCGTCAAATGTATTGCTATTGACGGCAATGCAGTCTATGCCGCCACTAATAGGGGTGGAGTATTCCTATCGACGGATAATGGAAAGACATGGGTTAAGAGGAATAAAGGGCTTATAAGTACAATAAATATAAGCTCGATAGCAGTAAGAGATGGTAATGTTTACCTTGGGAGTCAATTTGGGATGTTCTATTCGTCGGATAGTGCAAAAAGCTGGGCTCCAAAACCAATCAGTACTGTAAATAATGGCTACTATTATGTAAATGCTATCGGAATTAATGGCAATACTCTCTACGTAGCAAGCAGTAATACAGGTATCCATATTTCGGCTGACAATGGAAATAGTTGGACTAAAAAAACAGTTGTATCAAACAAGTTTGGAAATACGATTTTATGGAGTGGAGACAATATATTCATTACATCAACTACTGGCGTAGTATATCAATCACCAGATAAAGGTAATAACTGGCAGTGGAAATCTCCATCCATTGGAAATTATGGTGTTATGTCGCTTGCTGTGAAAGATAATCTTGTTTATGCAGGAAGTACTGGTGCGGGAATATCTATATCTACAGACAACGGAGAAACATGGATTAATAAAAATAGAGGAATTGAGAGAGCCGAAGTCTGGGCAATTGTCGCAACCCAAGACAAAATCATCATCGGCACCTACGGTGACGGCATCTACGTCTCCAAAGACGGTGGTGACACGTGGACGGCGCGGGATCTTGGCATCGGCAATCGATTCATCACTTCGCTTGGCATGAGCGGCAATAATCTCTATATCGGCACCGACGGCGCAGGAGTATTCCGAGCGAATGTCAGCGATTTGTAGTGTTCTCTCTCCTCCGAGAGTATCGCGTCCTCGCGATGCCCTCGGTTTTTGGATTAGTTATTTGGATTACAGTTTTGGGGCTATAAAAAAAGGCGAGAACTTCTCGCCTTTTTTATTTCAATATGCTGATATCATCATTTCACAATCTTAAACGACGTGAAGAAATTTTTGGTCTCGGTGGCTTCGAGCAGCTTGCTGTTGGTCGATGTGAAACCGATTTGATACACTCGTGGGTTGTCAAAGACGAGTTCGAAGCGCCAGTAGGAGGTCGTATCACCCTTGGAGACGGTCGTAAAGTACGATGTTCGGGTTTGGCGACCCTCACGCACGAGTTTGTATTTTCTGGTTAATTTCCCACCCATCTTGCTGATAATCCGCATTTGCGTGGTATCGATGACTTCTGCGATATCTTTTCCGGCTAAGCTTTCGGGAGTGTAGTCATAATATCCTACCATGCAACCGCTGTTTTTGCCGTCGGAGATGTAGGCATGGAACATCGACATACCAAAATCAGTATTAATCAACTGGCTGTCCGGCTGCGGCACTTTGAAGCCCATAGGCAGTGATACGCGGAATCTGCCATCGGTCGAAGTAATGGTAGGGCGCTTGGACGGCTTAGCTTTATCGCGGGCGATAGTCGCTGCAAGTACTGTAAATACAAGGACAAGGGATGTCAGTAGAAAAATGGTTCGTGTGCGATTCATAATAGATAAAGAATGGAAGTAGGGAACAATCACAGCGCAAATTTACAACAAAAGCCGGAAAAAAAGTGTTCGTGAGCGGCAATTAGTTTCCTGCTCCGAAAAAAAATCTTTACCAAATATGAGAAAAAATTTTGTGTATTTGAATCTTTGCCTTATTTTTGCGCTCCGTTAATGACATTCCGACTTAGCTCAGCTGGGTAGAGCATCTGACTGTTAATCAGAGGGTCCGCGGTTCAAGTCCGCGAGTCGGAGCACAAATAAGTCCTTTGTAAATTAAAAACTTACAAAGGACTTACTTTTTTAGGTAATTTTCAAAATAATTGATTCGATACTCTATTCGATACTCTTTTTGATTTATTTCGCCGAGAACTGAAAGCAACTTCAAACAAACAAAAAGCCCTTTGGTTAGTTCCAAAGGGCTTTTCTGTGATTTCGGGTGAGCTGTTTTGAGTCTCGGCTGAATATATTTGAGAATCTCAAGCAACGTGCTGCATAATTTCAACAGCAGATCACGAATGTTCGGAGAACACCGTTGCCAATTTTCGAGTGGCTGGTAAAATGCTGCGTACATATATCGTGGTTCGAGCACGATATCATTCCCGCAATATGACACCATGCTTCCATTCTATGTGTCAAAGTTTGTCGGGCGGCATAAATTCCCGGCGTTCTCTCGAACTGCCGCTCTGATGCCCTATCGTTTGTGTATGGTATGGGGAGCGTACTGGTAGATTCAATTTCCACCGTCCTTCGGTTCGGGAATGAAGAGGAGCTCGTGCTCCTGGTGCCGGTCGATAAGATTTCCGCCGTCTTGCTGCGCGTTCGGGAATGAAGTGGAGCTCGTGACCTTGGTGCCGGTCGATAAGATTTCCACCGTCCTGCCGTGTCGGAAAGAAGAGGAGCTCGTGCTCTTGGTACAGGATGATAAGATTTCCGCCACCTTGCCGAGTGTTCGGGATTGAAGTGGAGCTCGTGCTCTTGGTACAGGTCGATAAGATTTCCGCCGTCCTGCTGTGCCGATATGAAGTGGAGCTCGTGACCTTGGTGCAGGTCGATAAGATTTCCGCCGTCCTGCTGTGCCGGTATGAAGTGGAGCTCGTGCTCTCGGTGCAGGTCGATAAGATTTCCGACGTCCTGCCGTGCCGGTATGAAGAGGAGCTCGTGCTCTTGGTGCAGGTCGATAAGAATTCCACCGTCCTGCTGTGCCGGTATGAAGAGGAGCTCGTGCTCTTGG
>JBPOHH010000668.1:0-6667 GCA_052035765.1 Bacteroidota bacterium | reverse complement strand
AATGGAAGTGTCTTTATGCCAAAGAAACTGCGAATGCGAGCCCGCAGAAAGCGCGGATGCAAATAGCGCATCATGATCGCAATTCGACCCGGGAAACTGAACAACGCCGTAGTTCATGCATTCTCCGTGTGAAGTTCATGAATCTCGACACTGAAGTCCTCCATAATCGGATTCGCAATGAGCTTGGAGCAGGCACTTTCTACGACCGCTTTTGCTGATTGTGCGTCGGCTGCCTCTACGCTCAACTCGACATACTTCCCGATGCGAAGATGAGATATCATCGGAAAATCAGTAGCTTGCAATGCATGCTCGACTGTCTTGCCCTGTACATCCAGAATTCCCTTCCGCAGGGTGATTGTAATTGTTGCGTGATATGTATTCATGAGTCCTCTTTATGTTAATTTTATGGCCGTATTTCTATTTCGACTCCTAGGGGTGTATGTGTATAAATTTCATCTATTTCCGCATTCGTCAAAGCGATACATCCTGCTGTCCAGTCCGATAACCGGTGAAATTTACCGATAAATCCAAGCCCATTCCGCAATCCGTGTATCTTTATATCACCTCCCGGAGCTTTTCCAAGCTTTGCCGAATATGCACTATTTGCACTATCAGGATACGAAATGGCGAGATTTTTGTAAAATCGACTACTGTCACTCTTATCACTGATGTAATACTTCCCCTCTGGCGTTTTACCATCTCCCTCGAACTCCTTCGCCCCCACAGGATTCTTGCCCAATGATTGAGTATACGATTTCAGCAATTGACCTTTTTCGAATACCAATAACTTCCTATCTGACTTAAGAACTAATATCTTATCGATAATCGCCTGCTGACCGAGTACTTCGTCGGGAGTCAGATTATACATTGCAGCGAGAATCGCGGCGCCGATGAGAATGGACAAAAGATAGTTCTTCATGACGAACCGCTATAGTTATCTTGCAGTTACTTCGATAATTGTTCTTCAATTTTCGTAACAATTTCCTCCGACATCGGTTCGATATTCCGCTTGTACCGACTGACAAGTTTCCCGTGTTTGTCGATAAGGAACTTCTCAAAATTCCACGCTACTTCACCCGCAAGCTGTTCATTACCGCCGCCTGCTGTCAGGAATTGATACAATGGATGCTTGTCTGCGCCTTTGGTAGAGATTTTGCTGAACATTTGGAAGGTCACATTATACTTCGTCGAACAAAACGCTTTGATTTCCTCGTCTGTACCGGGCTCTTGTTCGCCATAGTTATTCGCCGGAAAACCGAGAATCACGAAATCTTTGTCTTTATACTTGAGAAATAATTCTTCTAAACCCTTGTATTGTTTGGTAAATCCGCAGAATGATGCAACATTGACCACCAGTACGACTTTACCTTTATACGTATCAAAATGAATTTCTTTACCATCAATAGTCTTCATGGTGAAATCATAAAACGAAGCGCCCGCAAATGGCTCTGCAATCATACTTGACCCTACAAAAAATGACAAAAACACAGCTGTAATCCCAAACACAATTCTTTTTATATTCATGGTAGTATGATAGTTGTAAAAATTATTCCTGAGAATAATCACCTTTCATTTCATCTTCGACATCTTCACATTCATATTCTTTCTTGGGAGCTTTCGGTCCTTTCGTCTTAACAGCGTCGCCCGAATTCACCGATTCAATTGCCCGCTGCTCAAGTAATGCACGGTATGCTGCATCACGTTTTCTGAGCTGCTCATCGACTGCTCTGTCAAAGTATTTCCGCCCATCGACATAGGTCTGCTCGACACGCGAAAAGTTCGAAAGTGGATTGCCTGTCCAAAGCACGATATCTGCGTCTTTGCCCACTTCAATCGAGCCAACCCGATCATCGACTCTGAGAAGTTTTGCCGGGTTGAGCGTCACGAATTTGAGCGCTTCTTCTTCAGTAACACCGCCATATTTCACAGACTTTCCGGCCTCTTGATTCAGGCGACGAGCCATTTCTCCGTCATCGGAATTAATAGCGACCGTTACACCCTGTTCATGCATTATCGCAGGATTCTGCGGAATAGCGTCATAGACTTCGAATTTATAATCCCACCAATCAGCAAAGCTCGATCCGCCAACACCGTGCACCGACATTTCCTTGGCTACTTTATAACCCTCCAAAATATGGGTAAAAGTATTAACCTTGAAGCCGAATTCTTCTGCAAGTCGAATTAACATAAGTATTTCCGACTGCACATAGGAATGGCAGTGAATAAAACGTTTTCCACGGATAATTTCCAACAATGTCTCTAATTGAATATCTCTGCGCGGAGGCAATGCATTCCCCTTTTCTCCGGCTTTCATTTGCTTTTCGTACTCAAGCGCTGCCTGGAATCCATCGCGCATGATTTCTTCAACTCCCATACGTGTCTGAGGATACCGCGTTGTGAATCTCTCTCCCCAATTTGCTTGTTTGACATTTTCACCCAGAGCAAACTTTATCGTGCCGTCAAAATTTTGAAATTTAATTTCATCGGCATCGGCACCCCAACGTAATTTTATGAGTTGTAATTGACCGCCGATAGGATTAGCCGAACCGTGCAGGAGGTGCGAACTCGTCACACCACCGGCTAATTGACGGTAAATCGATATGTCATCAGGATCTAATACATCACCGATTCTCACTTCGGCGGTCACGGCATGAGTGCCTTCATTGACACCGCCGTCAATCGCTATATGAGAGTGTTCATCAATAATTCCCGGTGCTACATGCTTGCCCGTCGCATCAATCGTCACATCTGCTTTATTGGATAAGTTCTGACCGACAGCAGCGATTTTACCGCCGGAAATAAGCACATCTGCCTGCTTGAGAATTCCTGCTTTACCGCAGGTCCAGACCGTTGCGTTTTTGAGGAGAACGGATTGCTGAGGTGGGATTTGTTCGAACCCAAAAGGTTCATTCGGCTGTAAAACGGCAAGCGTCGGACGACTCGATTTCTTGACATCGGGTTCGGACTTTTTCACAAACGCACTATCCCGACGCGCTGACCACAATACTTCCTTTCCGTTCGGCAGCCAGCCCTTGCCACGCCCTTGCAGCGAATCTATCGTGCCGCTAAAGCGTGCCATGCCTTCATAGCCGAGCGTATCTGATTCAAAACTGAACGAACAGTTTTTACCGGCAAGAGAGAATTTCACCGATAATTTCACCGAATCTTTCATGCCATCGACCGAGGGATTTTCTGCTTTTCCGCCAATTTTGAAGGTAAGCTGCGGCAGTCCGTCAAGACTGAATTTCCATGTGCCGCGTACATCCTTTTCCACCGGACGATTCATCACAAATTCTTCGCCGGCGACAAACACCGATTGGATGGATCCCGACTCAAAAATATTGCCGTCAGCGACGACGATATTGGCAAATTTACCCGCTTCCAGCGTTCCGACAGACTGACTTGTTCCGCAGATTTGCGCAGGTACTGTCGTAAGCGCAGCAAGCGCTTTATCTGGTGAAAGCCCGTATTCTATTGACTTACGTAGATTTTTCCAAAATTCACTTTTGTCTTTGAGTCCGTGGGTGGTAAAGGAAAACGTGACACCAACCGAGTCAAGCGCGGCAGGATTACGGGGCGCTGCATCCCATGCTTTTAATTCTGAAAGAGATACATCACTTGCCCTGTCGATCGACGTCACATCAGGGACGGCAGGAAAGGCAATCGGCAGAATAAGTGTGGGCTTTAGCGCCGCTACTTTTGCAAGACGACGGTATTCCTGACCACTGCCAACATACAGGAAATTGAGGTTGAATTCCTGTGCTATTTTCGCTGCACGGAAGAGTGTATGTTCGTTATTTGTCTCAAAAATAAACGGTGTTTTTTCTTCAATTACTTTGCTGAGCCCTGCCAGAGACAGATTTGTTTCGGGAGTTTTAAGCTTGGGATTGGAGGAATACGCCTTCTGCGCTTTTGCATACCAGTCTGCATCCATAAATGCCTGACGTATAAGAGCAATACTACCCATCATCGCACTTGGATACGCATTTCTGGAGTTCCCCTTGCGGAATGACATCCATTCGGCTACATCGCTTTTAATCACAATATCATTTGCAGTTCCGGATTTCATCAGAGTTACCGCGCTCAGGCCACGCATAATACCATCGGTAGAATTGACATGTGCTGTCGTAAATCCAAGCTTACGAAATTCTTCGGCAGTTCTGTCATCCATCGACACCGACTCGACAGCACGAAATTCCGGCTTAATTGCTTCATTCCAATACCGCGCTCCACGACCCGCCGGGAGCGGCTTTTCCACTTCATCTTCGTCGCTTTCAGCCGAGAAACCTGGGCGCCCTTTTTTGACATTCATCCCGGCATCGGTGTAGGACTCAATGAATCCTGCATACACCCACAACCCCTTGCCATCACGGATAGTTGCGCCTTTTGGAATTGCAATTCCGGCTCCAATGGACTCAATTTTATCATTGTTGATAATAATCGTTCCATTTTGAATAACCTTACCGGGAGCAGGCACAATTGTCAGATTGGTGATAGCAATGATACGCATTTCTTTGGTACGAAGACCATCGATAGCTTTTGTTCGGAGGGGCGTCTGAGCAGTCGAAAGACTGACAGCCAAAGTCCACAGAAGCACGAGAGCAAATGTCCGACGAAGGAAGGGTAAAAGTGTATGCATAACCTACGGAATAGTTCGATTTATACTTTATTATTTACAAAATTCGCCAATACTCAAAACCTGACCAAGTAATTTCGATGTCAAGGGTAAAATTCACATAATAATCGAAGCTTGTCTATTGAGAATGAACGGAAGAAGGGTGTATTGCATAAGCAACTTAGCCAACGACGAGCAGTTCACTGCTGCCCGAACTCAATATCTCACAACCTGTTTCGGTAATGAGAATATCATCTTCGATTCTTACGCCGAACTTACCGGGCAAGTATATTCCGGGTTCGATCGTAATCACCGCTCCCACCGGTATTTTTCCTTTATCATTCCGGAATGAAATTCCCGGGCTCTCATGTACTTCGATACCCAATCCATGCCCGAGTGAATGTTGGAAATAATCACCATATCCGGCTTCTGCGATAATATCCCGCGCGACTGCATCCAATTCCTTGCCCGTCATTCCTGCCTTTGCTGCTGCAATCGCCGACCCGTGCGCATTCCGCACGACGTCATACACCTTGCGTTGTTCTTTCGATACCGTTCCGACAGCCACCGTACGAGTGACATCGGATGCAAATCCTTCGTAATAAAACCCAAAATCAAAAGTTATCATATCGCCTTTTTTGATTTTCTGCTGCGTCGCCCGACCATGTACCCACGCGCTGTGCTCACCGGCGACGACAATGATATCAAACGCTTCTTTTTCCGCGCCGAGCATGCGCCCGCGGTAGGTAATTTCAGCCGCGAGGTCTTGTTCGCTCACGCCCACCTTGATAAGCGGCAAAATTTGATTAAAAACATTTGCCTGAATATCAGCTGCTCGGCGGATCTTTGCAATCTCGTCGGGAGTCTTGGGGATGGTCGCATTCTGAACGATACCATTGGCTTTCGTGATTTTGGCGGGCTTGAACATTGACCGTAATTTTACTAACGTATCATAGGCGACTCGACCGGTTTCCACACCGAGCGTTTGCACACCTTTCAGAAGATTTTTTTCTTTTGCATAAGAATACGGGTCGCGCTCAATATAGGTCTCAAGTCCTTTCACGGCATGGAGTTCGGACTTAACCTGCTCAGTATATCGGTCATCGGTAAAAAACAGCACTTTCGTTTTCAGGATAAAGACCGTAGCATTTGAACCCGAAAAGTTCGTGATATACCGGATACTTGGCAGGTGTGTCACGAGCAATGCATCAATTTTTTTAGCTTTCATTTCCTCACGAATGACTTTCAGGCGCTTTTCTGCACCCGCGAGAGGTGTTTCGGATGGTTGTTTCATAGTTGTAATTATTAATAATAATTAGGAGATTCTTTAGTAACAATAACATCATGCGGATGTGATTCTCTGAATCCGGCGCTCGTCATTTTCACCATTTGAGCGTTGGATTTCATAGCATCAATGGTGCCGCAGCCGCAATAGCCCATCGCCGCACGCAGTCCGCCTGCCATTTGATAAATCGTATCGCTGACATTCCCTTTATACGGTACACGTCCTTCGATTCCTTCGGGAACAAGCTTGCTGATTTCGTCTTCGACATCTTGAAAATACCGATCAGCCGAGCCGGAATTCATTGCTCCCAAGCTGCCCATTCCCCGATAAGTCTTGTACGCGCGGCCTTCGAGCAGTATTTTCTCGCCCGGACTTTCTTCATGGCCGGCGAAGAGACCGCCAATCATCACCGAGTCGGCACCGGCTGCGATAGCTTTTGCAATATCACCGGTTTGCTTGATACCTCCATCGGCGATTACAGGAATATTCGATGCTTGAGCGACATTCATAATTGCTGTTAACTGCGGCACACCGACGCCGGCGATAATCCTTGTTGTGCAGATACTGCCGGGTCCTATACCCACTTTCAATCCGTCTGCGCCTGCCTGCATGAGCGCCTGTGCGGCTGCACCGGTGGCGATATTCCCTGCTACGACCTGCAAATTTGGGTAGGCAGATTTTACTTGCTTGACCATGTCAATAACACCTTTGGAATGTCCGTGCGCGGTGTCGATGAATACACAATCGACGGCTACGGCATTGAGCGC
>JBPOHH010000581.1:0-7019 GCA_052035765.1 Bacteroidota bacterium | reverse complement strand
AGATTTTCTTTGCTTTTTTGGAGTTCTTCGAGGGAATTTTTACGATCAGTCACATCCCGAAAATTACTGACAATTGCATTCACATTGGGATTGGTGAGCATATTCTGACTGCTGATTTCCACGCATCGCCAGGAGCCGTCTTTGTGCTTCACTCGTATTTCAAAATGCGCATGCTGCACCTCTCCGCTGACCATTTGTTGGAAATACGACGTTGCCGTCGGAATATCATCAGGATGCATCAAATCACCGAATCCCTGATTGACGCGCTCTTCTGCCGTAAAGCCTAATATTCTTGCGTTTGCAGGACTTGTGTAGAGTACTTTACCATCCTTGCCTGTGAGTCCCACACCGTCGAAGCTGTCCTCGATCAATGCTCTGTAAAATTCTTCTTTCCTGTAGATATCTTTTTGTGTGTTCTTGAGTTCGGTAATGTCACGCGCCACACCTGCGACGCCGATGATCGTGCCGTCGCTATCATAGAGTGGATTTTTGGAGGTCATAAATGTGCGATCGGTCCCATTGACATTGATGGTATTCTCGATCGTTTGTCCGGTAGCTGTGGCTACTATCTGCTGATCTATTTCCCGTGTTTTGCGGGCTTGGTCGAGTGGCAATAGCTCAAGGTCAGTTTTTCCAAGCATATCATCGGGTAAGTAACCGTTGATTTTGGTGATGGATGAATTGACAAACATATACCTGCCTGCTGTGTCCTTGACGAAGATAATGTCATCTGTTCCCTCGGTGACGGCGGTAAGCAAGGCATAATTCTCCCGGAGCTTCTCTTCTGCCGCTTTTCGGGCAGTAATATCGCGGATATTAGAGACGATTGCACCGACGGAGGGGTCATGTAAAAGATTTGTCACTGTGCCTTCCATCCAGAGCCAGTGACCGGCTTTATGGCGGATTCTATACTGTACATGCAGTGGCACTGAGGGGCTGGCGAAGAGTACGTCTATTGTTTTCTTTATCGCTTGGAGGTCATCGGGATGCGTTATTTCCAACATCAGGTGACCATCAAATTCATCGATTGTGTAGCCGGTGATACGCTCGGCAGAGGGAGAGAGATAGAGTAGCTTTCCCGTGGCATCGACCAGGCGTATCATATCCTGATTATTTTCAATCATCGCGCGGAATCGCCGCTCATTGGCCTCAATCGCTGCTTCAATTCTATATTTTTCAGTAATATCACGGAAGGTGAGCACTACGCCGCTGATGCCGCCTTTGGGGTCATGAATTGGCGCTGCCGAGTCGTCGATGTTAAATTCGGTGCCGTCTTTGGCAATGAGAATGGTATGATTGGCGAGACCGATGATATGTCCCTCGCGGAGAACGAGTTCGACTGGATTGGGAACGATATTCCGTGTGGCTTGATTAATAATCTTGAAGACCTCCGGCAGGGGAATTCCTGTTGCTTCTGCCTGAGTCCGGCCGGTGAGAGGTTCGGCGATAGGAGTCATAAATTTCACACAACCCTTTTCATCGGTAGCTATCACTGCATCACCAATACTTTGGAGTGTGGTGGCGAGCCATTTTCTGCTTTCGAGGAGCTGGCTGTCTGCCTGATGGCGGGAGAGTGCCATTTCAAGTGTCGAACGTATTTCGCGTTCGTCAAACGGCTTGAGGATGTAGCCGTAGGGATGGGTTATTTTTGCCCGTTGGAGTGTCGCAGGATCGGAATTAGCAGTGATGAATACCACCGGAATTGCCCACTCCTGTCGGAGTGTGCGTGCTGTCTCGATGCCGTCGGATTCACCATGCAGATCTATATCCATTATAATGATATCGGGTAGCTGCAGTGAGACCTGACGTATCGCTTCTTCTCCTGTCGGAGCAATGCCGAGCACGGTATAGCCGAGCGTTGTCAGGAGTATTTTCAGGTCATGGGCGACGATGCGTTCATCTTCGATAATCAAAACAGTAGTATGAGTTGGTATCATATTTTACCTCGTGTGTAAGTAATGCAATAGTTTCAAACGGTGTTCATAAACTATCGGTAGCAACAAGCTGCGAATCGGACCTGAGATACATTGAGTCTATGGCTTTATTTCCATCCGTCACCGCACTTGAATTCCTTACTGAATATTATATTCCTGTCGAAGCTTGGTATGATTCATTTCAGACAAAGTAGTTGTATTCTACTCTGAATTCCGACCTATCAGTACTTTCCCCACTGATGGAGAGAGTACTGATAGTGGTCGGATCGTTATGTTATGTAAGATGTTTCCGTGCAGGATTCCCTTTGAGAAGCTTACCGGTCGCTGCACCTGCCTGTGTTTCAAATCCTGCCAGTAATTCCTGCAATGTCATCGTGAGGCGTGCTAAATCATCGGTCGCATGGGCGACTTGCTCAATAGCGCGATTACTTTCCGTAGCGACACTTGAAATATTCTGGATATTGCGGGCAATATCCTCGCTCGTTGTTTCCTGTTCGGCACTCGCTCCGGCAAGCTGTGTGATAATCACTTCGACGTCTTTTGACATGGCAATAATTTCCTTGAGTGACATACCTGCCTTATCTGCAAGGATTTTACCTTTTTCGACTTCTTTCGTACCGAGCTCCATCATGGTGACGGCGCCGGCCGTTTCCCCCTGAATCCGTTTGATCATTGTGCCGATCCGCTTGGTTGCCTCGGCGGTACGTTCGGCAAGCTTTCGTACTTCATCGGCGACCACTGCGAATCCCCGCCCTTGTTCACCGGCACGGGCTGCTTCGATAGCGGCATTGAGCGCCAGAAGATTCGTCTGATCGGCGATATCATTAATTACCTGTACAATTTCACCGATTTCTTCGCTTGACTTGCCGAGATTGTGGACTGTCGACGAGGACTGTTGCACGACCTTGGCGATGGTATTCATTCCTTCGATTGTCTCGAGGACGACCGCACCTCCCATTTGCGCACGTTCGCCGGAGGCGCGTGCCTGCTCAACGGCGCGGGACATGGCCCGATTACTTTCGACGATATTGGAGGTCATTTGGAGGACGGCGGCTGATACATTCGATGACTGCTCGGATTGCTGAGCGGCGCCGGTGGACATTTCTTCGATACTTGCGGCAATTTCTGCGGTGGCGCTTGCAGTGGTTTCGACGGCTTCCGAGACCTGCGCTACCATAGTACGTATATTGCCGACTGCCGAGGTGAATCCTTCGTACAAGCGGGCGATATCGTCATCACTACGCGTAGGCTTGAGATGGATCACCAATTGCCCCTGAGCGAATTTTCCAATCTCGTGCATGATTGTTTCGATACTATCCGATAGATAATATGCCTGCGCCTCCGATTCAGCCTGAAGATTCTTGGCTTTATGCATCGCTATACGGGTTTCTTCACCGGCCTTGCGTACATCGTCGAGTGTTGTTCGAATATTGGTCACCATGGTATTAAAAGCACTTGTCAGCACGCCTACTTCGTCAAACGACGTGCTCTCCACCTGCTGCGATACATCTCCGGCGGCGACTTTCGATGCCGAATCACTTAATCTGAGAATCGGTCCGGTAATAGCCCGAGCGATGACAATTACAAACAAAATGAGAAATATCGACGATGCGCCGGTCATTCCTGCAATGACCAACGACACATTGCGCACCTCTGCATCGACCGGCGCCATGTCCATCATTACTTCAAATGCACCATGCACTTCACCGGCTTTCCAATTTTCCATCGTGGCACCGGTGATGTCTTTCCCGGCGCTGTTTCCCCATAATGCCTGTGAATTGGCAGGATCACCATGACAATTCAAACATTCCTGTGTCAGCTTGACCGGACGGAAATAACGGATTTGATTCGTTTTGGTATCGACCTCCCACGACTCGGGCACACTGCCGTCGGCAAGTAATGCCAGTACTTTTGTTTCATACTCATCCGGTAAATTATCAGGATTGCGCGGACTGTGCTTCGGTACCTTGAGCCGGAAGCCAAGCTCCTTGGCCTTCGCCTCGGCTACCTGCATCGCCGCAAAGATGGGCACCGTGTGGAGAATATCTTCTTTGGAGGTAAGGTCTTTTGTAAAAACGCCGTGCTTGAGCTGCGCGGCGGCAAATTCTCGTGCAGACTCAGCCGAGAGGAGTACAGCGCGCGCCTTCTGCACCAATGCCTGCGTCTGCACTTCCCGGCGACTTGCCGAAAAATAGAAAAATAAACCAATGCCGGTCAACAGCGAGACAAGAGTAACAGGAAGTACGATTTTCATGCGTATCCCAAGATGTAGCCACCATTTTTTCATATATGCTCTCCACATAGATTGAATAAATAAAAACAACCGACAAGTCAAAGCCGAATCTTTCATAATCTATGCACTGCAAGCAACTTCTATGACTTAGATGCCAACGCGTAGGATTTCATCCTATTCCACTGTAAAAATAGAAAATATTTGACAATTACAGGCAGAAAACGGTCAATAAATTACGACGGTCAACAGACAGCCGCAGTCAACAACTTAATATCTTTCAACTCATATATATATTAATGAGTTGAATTGCATGGGAAGTGTAATTTTCAACGGTAAAAAACGAAGGTAAAAAACAGATGTATGACCGAAAAAGAAATATTCAGGGAGAATAGAGGGAGAGCGTCAGAGCCGCATACACTACAAAATTGGTGTACTACAAAGATCGGTATCGGTGAATAGAGAGGCACACCATCAGAAGAGATATATTTATTCGCTCCACAGCGAACCGCACCACTGCTTTTTGAGGGCTTCCTTGTCATCGCTTTTTCGGATAAGGTCGCGGGCACGAGAGGCGGTCATACCGATGCGGCGCTCGAATGCCGAGCGGAACGTACGATAATTCCCAAAGCCACATTTTGTGCTGATGACGATAAGCGATTCATTGGTATCAAGCAGGTCGAGTACATTGCAAATACGCACCGCTTCGATGAGCTCGCGGGGCGCTAAGCCAAAATGCCGATGAGTGATTTCACGTAAATATCCCGCCGAGATATTTAAGCCTGCCACCATAGCATTGACATCAAAATGACTGTTGTCGCAATATTGTCGAATGTATGGCAAGACGAGATTTTTTATCATAGTATGAGTGCGCTGATTGTACCTAACTCTATAGTATCATACGGGTATGAAGGTACAGCTAATTTCATACACCCCTTTAATTTGTCGCAAAAATACGACTTTCACCAAGGTTCATCAAAATATAAAAACAAAGGTAAAAAACAAGGGTAAAAAACAAGGGTAAAAAACACAAATCAATCGTGTTGAATATCCGTTAAAAACCATTTCAACCAATTGAATATAATGAAATTGCATTGAATTACAACCTGCTGTTTTTCTTATGCCCCGACAATAGAAAACAAGCTGCGTTATCCATGTTTTCCGGAGGTCGCCGAGACTACGTATCGGTAGCCCGACCCGCCCCAAGCGCAATGTACATACCGCAATCGGAAAGCTATGCCAAGGCGACGCCGCCATGAGGCGGCAGGAGAAATGACGTGATTGCTCCACCGAGAACCCCATATCTCAGAAGATGCATCACACAGTCGCGTTGAAAACGCGGGTCAACAACTTAACCTATTGTCGCCAATAAAACCCTGTTTATTATTACTCCTTCAAAATAAATACGTTAACTCTATACAACAGCACTTTTATTTTTATAATGCCCCCTATTCTCCGGCCGACATGTCATGTCCTTTCACCGGCAAATGCACGCTCAACAGCGCCTTTCTATCAAGCGTGATTCGTACTTTTAGTATTTTCGCACTTCGCTTACATTCTCAAAACACTCTGAATATCATTATGAAAAAAATCATGCTTCTCGGTTCGGGCGAATTAGGAAAAGAATTCGTCATCGCCGCTCAACGCCTCGGACAATACGTCATCGCCGTCGATTCGTACGATAATGCACCTGCGATGCAGGTCGCGCATGAACGTGAAATTATCAACATGCTCGACGGCGCCGAACTCGACCGAATCGTCGCTAAGCACGAGCCGGATATCATTGTTCCGGAAATCGAAGCGATCCGCACGGAACGTTTTTACGGTTTTGAAGCAAGCGGCATCCAAGTCGTGCCAAGCGCCAAAGCAGCGAATTTCACCATGAATCGGCGTGCGATCCGTGACCTTGCCGCCCGCGAACTCGGCCTCAAAACAGCGAAGTACCGTTATGCTTCCACCCTTGAAGAGCTCCGCGAAGGCGTGGCTGAGATTGGGATTCCGTGTGTCATCAAGCCGCTGATGTCGTCTTCGGGCAAGGGACAATCGGTGATTAAATCTCAGGAAGATATTGAAAAATCATGGAATTACGCAGCCGCCAAAGGGCGCACCGGCGATAGCGATGTGATTATCGAAGAGTTTATCAATTTTACGAGTGAAATTACGCTCCTGACCGTAACGCAGAAGAATGGTGAAACGCTCTTCTGTCCGCCAATCGGGCACCGTCAGGAACGTGGTGATTATCAGGAAAGCTGGCAGCCGTCGTTCATTCTCCCCGCGCAACTCCTTGAAGCGCAGAATATTGCGCAAAAAGTGACCGCCGCGCTGACGGGAGCAGGAATCTGGGGCGTGGAGTTTTTCTTGACCGAAACAGACGTCTATTTTTCCGAACTCTCCCCACGGCCGCATGACACGGGCATGGTCACGCTCGCCGGTACGCAGAATTTATCGGAGTTTGAATTGCACTGCCGAGCCGTTCTCGGGCTGCCCATCCCCGAAATCACCCTTGAGCGCGCAGGCGCAAGCGCGGTGATTCTCGCTTCGGCGGACGGCACGAATCCGCACTATACCGGCATAGAAGCCGCACTCGAAGCACCCAAAACTGATATCCGCATCTTTGGAAAACCAATCACACGCCCGTACCGGAGAATGGGCGTAGCGCTCGCCTACGGAGCGCCGGATGCTGATACTACAGAGTTGCGTGAGCGAGCGTTTGAAGCCGCACAGAAGGTGAGTATTACGCAGGAGTAAGATGTTTAAATACCACGCGCTTGTAGAGACGTAGCATGCTACGTCTCTACGGCGGTACGTTATTACGCTCTATATTTCCCGTCCGGTCGGTCGTTCCAACCGCCCGG
>JBPOHH010000196.1:0-2350 GCA_052035765.1 Bacteroidota bacterium | reverse complement strand
ATCGGCTCTACTGTCTTTGCCGGTACGGATAACGGGCACATCGTTCGCACTACAGATGCAGGCGAGCATTGGGAAGACGTAAGTAAAGGTATAGAATATCAGAATGTACGTTCATTAACCACCAATTCTACGGGTGTTTTTGCCGGTACGGAATTCGATGGGGTGCTGCGCACTACAGATGACGGGGCTTCATGGAAGGCAGTAAACACAGGTCTCCATCATCAAAGAATTGGTTACTTTAGGGAGGCCGGCAATTATTTATATGCCTTTGGTACGTATTATTGGCCGGATGACCCCTCTGTTTTTCTGCAGAATGGCGAAGTATTCCAAAGTGCCGATCATGGAAGCACTTGGCGATCTATTAGCTTACCTGAAAAATCCAGTAATGTGTTAGTCAATGGAACGACAATTTTTGTCGTATTGTCCGGAACGGTATATAGAAGTGTCGATTTCGGCACGACGTGGATTCCAGCCTCAACAGGTCCACTAAAGCCCAAAGTAAGAAATCTGGTAGCATTTGATAGCACACTTTTTGCCATTACGCAAGATAGCATACTACATCGCAGTACAGACAATGGTGACCATTGGACGGCATTACCTATTGGCGCTCCGTTATATAGCTTCTGGTCTCTTGGTAAAATCGGCTCAACGATTTTTGTATTTATACCCAACAAAGGCATATTGAGAAGTAGTGATAATGGCGATCACTGGGAATCAGCCGACACAGGTTTACCGTTAGTGTACTGGTACTCTCATTATTCGGTGAATGATTCAATACTTTTTGTTACTACGAGTAGTACTACCTATCGTACGGCAGATTTAGGAAGGAATTGGTCTATCCTTACCACCGATACAACGAAGCTGAATGCCTCATTGATCTTCGTCGAAAACAAAAGTATTTTCATTCGAACATATACCAATAAAGTCTATAGGAGTACGGACAATGGAATTACATGGAAAGAAATTAAGCTCAATCTTCGGGACCGACAGCTTAATGGTCTCGTATCAGTTGGTACGACCCTTTTTGCCTATAACGAAGATGAAATACTCCGTAGCTCTGATAATGGTGATCATTGGACAGCGGTATTTCAGGGAATTACGAATAGTCAGATAGCTGTCCTTACGGTAACAGACTCAATAGTACTCGTAAGTACCCAATCGGACGGTGTGTTTCGTAGCATCGATAAGGGCATTACCTGGCTGAGAGTTACCCCGGGGTTTTTGATGCAAATTTACCCGTCAGTCTATACGGTAATGGCAAGCGGAGCGCATCTTTTTGCCGGTACCCTTTCAAATAGCAATCAAACGGGTAGCAAACTTTACAGAAGTAACGATAATGGTGAGAATTGGAGAGCATTTCATACAGGATTATATTTCGCAGGATATATCAGTTGCATGGCAGAGAGCGACACACTCCTTTATGCCGGGATGCTAATTCCGGGGTTTACCGGTCCACCACAGGGTGCTGTCTATCGGAGCGCCGACACCGGGAAATCTTGGAGTGCTATTTCGAAGGGAGTTGAATCACAAGAAAGTATATTACATAGAGTTATAGGTGGGCTTGCTGTAAAAGATAATTCATTGTTTGTAGGACTGCAAGCAGGTGGCGGAGTACGTAGCACTGATAAAGATGGTGCTCCTTGGGCATACAAGAATAACGGTCTCTTATTCAATGGCAGAACAGAATATCCTAGTATTAAATGCCTTGCAGTAAAAGGCACTACGCTCTTTGCAGGAACATACTATGGCATCTTCCGCAGCACCGACAATGGTGAAAACTGGGAACGAACAAATACCGGTCTTCGCGGTGATACGAATATTCTCTGCCTGACCGTGAGCGGTTCGACAGTCTATGCAGGTACTAGCAGCGGCGGCATCTTCCGCAGCACCGACAACGGCGACTCATGGATACCCAAAAACACCACCCTGATTGTTACCTCTGTCAATGCGCTTGCCGTGCGAGGCACTAGCATCTTCGCTGCTACGGGCGGCGAAGGCATCTTCCGCGCACAGATTACCGATTTCGCGCCGACTGATGTCGAAGAGCAGCCCGCATCGCCAAGCTCCTCCCTCCGCATCTCTCCTATGCCGATTAGCGGTGATTATCTCACCATCAGCAATATACCAGCATCCGCTAGCGAAATCCACATCTACTCCCTTCTCGGTGAGTTAGTACAGTCTGAAGCATTGAATGGAGCCGAGCGCCGACAGATGAATGTTTCAGGTTTACCGGCAGGCGTGTATTATTTGCGGGTGGGAATGGAAACGAGGATGGTAATTAAGCAGTAAATTCTACAACAATTATCAATTCACAACAATTATCAATTTACAACAATCATCAGTTCACAAC
>JBPOHH010000067.1:0-4331 GCA_052035765.1 Bacteroidota bacterium | reverse complement strand
AACGCAGAATAATCGCCGATCACACGGAAATTATACGACGAGCGCCGGATATCATGCTCGCCTCATGGTGCGGCAAGATGTTCAAGCCCGAAAAAGTCCTCGCACGCCCCGGATGGACCACCATACCAGCCATACAACACAAACAGATGCACGAAATTCACTCCTCGATTATCTTGCAGCCCGGTCCTGCCGCACTTACGGATGGAGCGAGCGCAGTGATGGGAATTTTTGAAGCGTGGGATAGGGAAATAGCACGCTGATAGCACTGATTTTTTATGATAGAAGATGATGTGCATTGCTCGTCAAAGTACTACTCAAAAAAAAGACCTCTTGCTTTGAACAGCAAAAGGTCTCGAAAAATCAATCGTTTAATTCCTACCGTGACACTACAGTCATTTGGTTTAGAGCTTAATTGATAAACCAAACTTACCGCCTGAGAATGCATTGCCCGTACCTAACTCTAAATTTATGCCTACGGTATTCGAGAAGTAATACCGAGCACCTACTTGTACTCCGAGCCCGATACCGCTTGTGTGATCGCCTTCATAGCCGTCGGGCGTGGACCATGTATAAAACCCCAAGTTAAGTCCGGCATATAAATCATATTTACGTGAAATTTTCAGTGCTGAATTGAAGTGATAGTTGAAGTTCCCAGAAATTCCAATGATTGTGCTTCGATAATAATCCTTTTTTTTCCAGTTATTATTCCTCTCATTATAGCTTCGGAATGAAAGCTCCCCGCCAATTGTAATGTCCTTCTCTACACAATAATCAATTCCACCATAGATTGGGATCCCCCATTCGGATAGCCCAACCCCAATATTTAACTGTGAATTACCCACCGCAAGAGGACTTTGAGCAAACGCAAAAATGCTCATCATCGGCACAAGCAACAATCCAACAATATATGTTTTCATAGTGAATGACTCCATTATGTTAAAAAAATCCAATTAGTTAAACGAATTTTTCAGGCAAGTTCGGCTAAAACCGGTAAAAAAGAGACCCTTTGCTTGGAATAAGCAAAGGGTCTTACTTACATCATCTCCCGGTTAGGGTAGATCATTTCTTAACTTTTTCGACTTTGCAGGAGAGGATTTTAATCGGTTCATTCGGTACACTGCCGGTATTTGGCGCTGCTGCAATTGCATCGACTACCTCCATACCTTTCAGCACTTTACCAAACATCGTATAAGCTTTCGGAAGACTACCAAGATCTGCTAAGCAGACGAAAAACTGACTTGTATTCGTATTTGGTCCCGAATTCGCCATTGCGACAACGCCACGCGCGTATCCTACTTTATAGCTTGGCGTTTCGGGGTTGAGTTCGTCTGCGAACTGACCATCATATATACTCTCTCCGCCTGACCCCCACAGTGCTTTTTGTGAGACATCCTTGGTCTTCGGATCGCCGGCCTGGATTACAAATCCGGGCACAATACGATGAAAGAGAATATCTTTATAGAAATTTTTAGCAGCAAGGCCACTAAAATTCGCCGCCGTTTTTGGGGCGTCTTTACCATAGAGTCCAATGACAATTGTACCTTTCGAGGTCTCGAGAATCACCTTTTCCGTTATGACCGGCGTAGGCAAGGGAGAAACAATCGATTTAGGAGCCGGGCTCATCTGCGCAAAGACGTTCATGCAGCCGGCCATCACCATTACGGCGCACAGTGCAATTTTCATAACATGTTGATAAATTTGTGAATAAAATTATTTTTTACGAATAGTCATGGTGACCTTTGTATCCGGACGGTCATTCCCGTTACGTGGAGTATTCACCACAAGGTCAGCTACTTCCATACCACTTAAGACTTGCCCGTATGCTGTGTATTGTCCATCCAAAAACGTCGCATCATCGACACAGATGAAGAATTGCGAAGTCGCACTATTCGGGTCGCTTGAGCGGGCAGCCGAGAGAATACCACGAACATGCTTTGTTTTGTTAAATTCAGCAGGAATTCGGGTTTGCGTACGATCACCTTGTCCCCATTTGGACATCAATGCATCATTTTTTGTATTCGGATCGCCACCCTGAATCATAAATCCCGGTATCACACGATGGAATGCCGTACCATCGTAAAATTTAATCGCTACCAGACTGTCAAAATTTGCGCAGTGTTTCGGAGCGATATCCGGGAACAACTCCAACACTATATCTCCAAGCACTTTACCACCTTGCGATATTGTTATCACATATTGAGGTTTTGCGTCACTTTTTTCATTCGCTTCTGCGGACGTAGCCACCATTCCAAAAACCATAAGAATCACCATTAAAAATTTCATAAAACTAACCCTAATTATTATTAAAAAAAACATTTATATTTCGATGTAATCTATTGATTTAATACCAATTACCATTTGAGCATACCACCCGTCAAATTCACAACGTTATAGCCATGCTCCATCAAATACCCACATGCCTGCCCGCTACGATTACCGCTGCGGCAATAGACAATAATTTCTTGATTTTTATAGGGTTCGAGTTCGGAAACACGGGTAGGAATCTCACCAAGCGGGATCAAAATGGAATTAGGAATATTCTTTTCTGCATGCTCCTCCGGCTGACGTACATCGAGGAGAATCATATCGGGATTGGCTGCCATGCGCTCACGGAGTTCGTCCGGAGAAATTGCTGTAATGTGTTGACTCATAAGTAAATATTGTTGTAATAAATTAATATGTTGTATGCTTTTCCTTCAACCTCTCCTCACGCCCATACATTCACAAAGCGGAAATTCTGACCGTCAAAGAGACCTTTATCGCTTAATTTGAGAGCCGGTATCACGAGCAATGCCATAAACGAGAGCGACATAAACGGCGCCGACAGCGTTGAGCCAAGCGCCTTCGCGGCTGCATCTAATCGGGCATAGTCTTCGGCGACTTGGTAGCCGTCATTCGGGCTCATAATTCCTGCTACATCAAGGGGTAAGATGTCAGCCTGTTCACCGTCAATAACTGCAATTCCACCTTTTGCCTTGATGATTGCATTCACCGCCCGACAGAGTTCATCATCACTTGTGCCGACGGCAATAATATTATGCGAGTCATGCGCCACACACGAGGCAATTGCCCCGCGCTTGAGGCCAAAATTCTTGATAAATCCAACTGCAACAGGCGCATCCGCGTATCGATTGACAACACAGATTTTCAAAATATCACGTTCGGTGTCGCTGACGGCATTATCATCTTCCACTTTTGCCGTGCAAATTACTTCTCCTGTAATCAGCTGACCATCGAGAGCTTCGATGACGCGTATCATCGCGCCATTATCTGCCGGCATTTGGAAATCTTCGATTCGTTTCTCGACCGCTGTAAAGTTATTAATTGTATCGACTTCCACGCGTTCGACAAGTGTTTTTCCGCCGTCCGCGACCAAAGCGCCGCCGATAAACGTTTGAAGTACGCGGAAATTTTGCAGGTCTTCGGCCACAATGAAGTCTGCCGGGTCGCCGACGCGGAGGAGTCCAACATCTAAATTGTAATGGAAAACAGGATTCACACACGCCACGCGGAGCACGTCAAACACATCATAACCCATTGCAATTGAACGTACTACCAGTTCATTAATGTGTCCCTGCACGAGTGCATCAGGATGCTTATCATCGCTGCAAAACATACACACATCAGCGTTCGTGCCGAGGAGAGGATGCAGGGCATCATAATTTTTCGCCGCCGAACCTTCCCGTATGAGAATTTTCATTCCATAGCCGATTTTCTCGGTCGCTTCGTCGAGCGTAAAGCACTCATGATCGGTCGTAATTCCTACATTTGCATAGCGTTCGGCGTCTTTGCCGCGCAGCCCGGGCGCGTGTCCGTCGATAGGGCGTCCGCATTCTTTGGCGATGCGTATCTTCTCCATGACTTCGGGATCGTCAAAAAGCACACCCGGGAAATTCATCATTTCACTTAAATAGCGCACTTCGGGACGGGTAAACAACTGTCTGATATCACTCGCTGTTATCTCGGCTCCTGCTGTTTCGAACCGTGTCGCCGGCACACAACTTGGCGCGCCAAAATTGAACTTCAGCGGCACGTTCGCAGCATTTGCGAGCATATATTCCACGCCACGCACGCCGAGCACATTGGCAATCTCATGCGGGTCGGAGACGGTCGCGACGGTGCCATGCACGACGGCGAGCCGGGCGAATTCACTTGGCACGAGCATTCCACTCTCAATATGCACATGCGCATCGATAAACCCGGGTAATATATAGGCTTCGCATGATTTCTCTTCGGGAGTAATGGCCGTAATCACGCCATCCGTGACGGTGACAGTCGCCGGAAAAATCCGACGATTCAGCACATCCACGATATTTCCCGACAGCGAAAAT
>JBPOHH010000499.1:0-13845 GCA_052035765.1 Bacteroidota bacterium | reverse complement strand
TATTCCCTGCTACGACCTGCAAATTTGGGTAGGCAGATTTTACTTGCTTGACCATGTCAATAACACCTTTGGAATGTCCGTGCGCGGTGTCGATGAATACACAATCGACGGCTACGGCATTGAGCGCAGCGACGCGCTCCATCGTATCTTCGCTGATACCGAGAGCTGCACCGACACGTAATCTGCCGAGCTCATCTTTACATGCATTAGGATATTTTTTCTTTTTTTGAATGTCTTTGAAGGTAATTAATCCTTGAAGACTTCCGAATTCATCAACAACGGGAAGTTTTTCAATTCTATGCTGTTGCAGCAAGAGCTCAGCTTCGTCAAGCGTTGTCCCGAGCGGCGCGGTGATGAGATTATCTTTCGTCATCACATCATCGATTTCCCGTTGTGCAAAAAGCTGAAATCTTAGGTCGCGATTCGTGACAACACCGATGAGCTTGCCATCAGAGTCCACGACAGGAAAACCGGATATACGGTATTTCGCCATAAGATTCAGTGCATCCTGTACGGTGTCATTTGCTTTAAGCACAATTGGATGCAGGATCATTCCCGACTCTGACCGCTTTACTTTATCCACTTCATCTGCCTGCCGGGCTATGCTCATATTTTTGTGGATTACCCCGATTCCGCCTTCTCGTGCAATACCGATTGCCATGTCCGACTCCGTCACTGTGTCCATCGCAGCAGAGAGAATTGGCAGATTGAGAGTAATTTTATTCGTCAATCGCGTTACAAGACTCGTCTCGCGAGGCAAGACCTGAGAATACGCCGGAATCAGCAGAACATCGTCAAATGTGAGCCCTTCCCCGATTATTTTTTGAATTGTCATACGCTTTCCTTTGTGATATTTCTGTTGAGTATCAAATTTTTCAAGAAGTTGTTGTCTATTAGTGCATCATTCGCACTACATTCTCAGCAAGTATTGCACAGATACTGTCCTCTGCACATTACCGTATAATCGTATCCTCGCGATTAGGACTCAGCGAGACAATCGTCACCGCAGCACCGGTAAATTCTTCAATAAACTGAATATACTTTCTGGCGTTTTCGGGAAGGTCATTATACGATTTGATGCCGGCGAGCGATGTTTTCCAACCCGGGAGCGATATATATTGCGGTTCGATAGCATCTAATTGATTGCAATCAGCCGGGAAATACTTCAGCGTTTTACCACCGATTTGATACTCCGTACATACAAGAATTTCATCAAAATTATTAAGCACATCAAGCTTGGTAAGGGCAATTTCGGTAATACCATTGACCATAAACGAATACTTGAGTGCCACTAAATCTAGCCATCCGCAGCGGCGGGGACGTCCGGTCGTCGCACCGAATTCTGCACCTTCCGCCCTGAGAAATTCACCGGTTGCGTCGAGAAGTTCTGTCGGGAAAGGACCATTCCCCACTCTTGTCGAATATGCTTTTACGACTCCCATAATGCTGCCGATCGAGGTCGGTGGTACACCGAGACCGGTGCAAGCGCCACCGCTGGTAGGATTCGAACTCGTCACGAACGGATAGGTGCCATGATCGACATCGAGCAATGCGCCCTGAGCGCCTTCCATGAGTACATTTTTTCCGTCTTTAATTGCTTGATTGAGCAAAGCAGTGGTGTCGGTAATATATTGGTCGATTTGGGTATCGAAGGCAAGATATTCTTTGACAATTTCTTCGATGTTGAGTTCTGCCTTGTCGTAAATCTTCGTCAGAAGTGTATTTTTTACTTCAATATTAGCGCGGAGCTTCTCCTCGAGCGATGTTCGGTCGAGCAGATCGACGATGCGGATACCGACTCTGCTGAATTTGTCAATATACGAAGGACCTATTCCACGCCCCGTTGTGCCGATAGACTGCGTCGAACTTTGCTCACGTGCTGAGTCAAGCAGCTTGTGGTACGGCATAATAAGATGTGCCTTGTGACTGATAAACAGCCGACCGTGAATGGAGATGCCGAGTTTTTCAAGCATCGAAATTTCATCCATCAGTGCAGCAGGATCGATGACCACACCATTACCGATGACACATTGACAATGCGGATGGAGAATTCCGGACGGAATCAGGTGCAGGACGAACTTCTGACCATTGAACACAATGGTATGTCCTGCATTTGCACCACCTTGATAACGGGCAACGATGTCTGCTTTTTCGCTCAACAGATCGACAATTTTGCCTTTTCCTTCATCGCCCCACTGCGCTCCAACGATTATTCGCGTATTCATTTGTTACGTATTCTCTATAAAAAATAATAAATGTTAGTGTTCTCTCTGATTTAAAAATGCAGAACTCCGACTTTACTGCTAAAATCGGAGTTCTATTTCATTGACATCGCGGCATATTACTTACAACTTTCTTCAGCTTCTTGAATAGTGGGATAGGATGTAAGCACTGTATCAAGATGGGTCATTTCGAGCAACTGCCGAACTTTATCCGGTACTGCTGCTAGCTTGAGTGTGCCGCCTGATTTTTTCATGGTACTGTGACCACTGACGAGCATTCCGAGTCCGCTGCTGTTGATGAGCTCGACGGAACTCATATCAACAATCACATGAGGAATGTTTCTTTCAGTTA
Source organism: Bacteroidota bacterium (assembly GCA_052035765.1). Lineage (GTDB taxonomy): Bacteria > Bacteroidota > Ignavibacteria > Kapaibacteriales > UBA961 > JADJXV01. The sequence goes on along the minus strand of JBPOHH010000499.1, from coordinate 11,271 downwards.
TTGAGCGAAGCTCCATACTAAAATCGAGAGCATCAGCTCCTCCGATCACTTGTTTACCAAGTGAGAGAATTGCATGCTTTACTTCATTGTACGGTGTATTGCTCATACGTTTGCACGAAAGGTATACTGTTTAAAATTAAGCTTTAGCTGCTTTCGCAAGCTCGGCTTTGTTCTGACGATCATAGTCACCTTCAACATCAACCTTCTTAACTTTTTGAAGGTACCAGATGACAAATGCACTTGCAATATAGATGGAAGAATACGTTCCGGTTACAATACCGACAAGCATAGTAAAGGAGAATCCCTGCAGCACTTCACCACCGAAAATGGTGATAATTGTCAAAACAAGCACCACGGTAAGCACTGTATTAATCGTTCTGCTCAGTGTTTCATTAATACTCAAGTTGATGAGCTTAATGAGATTCATACCTTTATGGCGTTCTAAATTCTCCCGAATACGGTCAAAGATAATCACCGTATCATTTACGGAGAAGCCCACCACAGTCAGAAACGCTGCAATCATTGACTGATTTATTTCGAGGTTCAGGATTCCGAGCTTACTTGTGACGGTCACGATAGCCAGTGTTACGAGCACATCGTGTACGATTGCAATTGCAGCTCCTATACCATACGTGAACTCAAATCGGAACGCTATATAAATCATAATTGCAAGCACAGCAAGAATCACGGCAATCAATGCTTTTGTGCGTAACTCCTGCCCTACTTTCGGACCGATGGTATCGACTTTCAGCAGCTCAATGTTCTCTTTCGGGTACGCCACTTTCAATGCTTCGATTACTTTAGCTGAAGCATCTTTGCCGGCTGTAGCAACTACTCGGATAAGAAATTGATTTTCCTTACCATAAGACTTAATTTCAGCACCTTCAAATTGTTTATCGACAATTGACCGGATTTCGGAAGTATTAATAGTCTGAGAGAATTTCAGAGCAATCTCTGTACCTCCCTCGAAGTCAATACCATACCGTAAGCCAAGGACAATCGGAGCAAGAATTCCGATAAGGTTAAGCACCAACGATACATACACAAAGGTATTCCGTTTGCTTAAAAAATCAATTTTTGTTCCGTGAAAAAATTCCATTTTTATTTCTCCTGTATCAAGCGTTGTTAGATTTTGATTGGCCAAAGCTAAGAGTGCCCGATCCACGTGAAATTAATATTTCAATTATCGCACGAGACACAGTAATAGCCGTAAATAAAGTACTTAAAATTCCAAGCATCAGCGTAAGAGCAAATCCTTGAATCGGACCTGTACCCAAGTAAAAGAGAATCAGACCCGTAATAAATGTCGTTACGTTGGAGTCAATGATGGCACTCATTGCCTTACCGAACCCTTCATCGATTGCTCCACGATAGGAACGTCCGCGCAGAAGCTCTTCGCGAATACGCTCAAAAATGAGAATATTAGCATCGACGGCCATACCTATGGTGAGAATGATACCGGCAATACCGGGTAAAGTGAGAGTTCCTTGGAATAATGGAAGAGTAGCCATAATCAAAGCTACGTTAATCATCACAGCAAGATTAGCAACTACACCACCGGTAGCATAATAAATTGCCATAAAGAGAATAACCATCAGAAATGCGATACCACTTGCGAGCAATCCACTGTGAATAGAATCTTCACCAAGTGACGGACCGACGACACGTTCTTCGATAATCTTAACCGGTGCCTTCAGTGCTCCTGCCTTGAGAATAATTTCCAGAAGGTGTGCTTCTTCTGCATTTTGCATACCGGTAATTTGTGAATTACCGCCGGTAATTTTTTGAATAACATTCGGTGCGGAATAGACTTGCTCATCGAGGACGATTGCGATTTTTTTGTTCACATTTGCACCCGTAATTCTAGCCCAGCTTGCTGTACCGTCAGCATCCATCTCCATCATAACTACCGGAGAATTTGTCTGCGGATCGAATGATGCACGTGCATTGGTAACGACATCACCTTTAAGTTCGGCATCGCGCTTAACACAGAAGATACTGTAAATCGGGTTGGAAGCATTTGGAGGGCTGCTTGACTTTGCAGAACGAAGCAATTGCAAGTCATTAGGAATCAAACGCTTGACATCAGAGCGGTTGAGAATTGAGTTAAATTTCTCTTCTGTCGACTGAGGAATCTGGAAGAAGTATTCGCCTTCAGGAAAATCGTCTTTAACGTAACTGATTTCCTGTTGTTTATTGTTTTGAATAAATGACGAGATAAACAATGTCGTAAAAGGATGGTCCTGCATGTAGCGTTTTTGTACTTCTTCTTTTGGAAGTCCTGCATACGGATTAGATGTATCGGCTGCTTTTGCTGCCTGCAGTGCCGAGTCATTTTTAGCAGTGTCGGCGGATGCTGTAGCGTTTGCTGTACTATCGACTTTGGTTGAGTCTACCTTTGCGATAGTTGTATCAGCTGTAGTAGCTTCAGTTTTTGAAGAAGTACGTTTAGCAAGATACTCATCGATTTTGTAGAATGCGCGGACGATTTCTTGATTATTACGGACTAGTTTGAATTCGAGACGTGCTGTTCCCTGGACCAGCTGACGCATTTCTTCGGGTTTGTTAATACCGGGCAATTCAAGTACAATTCTTCTCGAACCTTGTTTTTGGATTGACGGCTCACTCACACCGTACTTATCAATCCGCTGACGAATCACCTCTTTTGCCTGATCGACGGCATCATCAATATCTTTTTTGAGTTTTTCGAGAATTTTCTCTTCGGAAATTTCTCCGCTGATTTCATAGTAGTTAATCAGCGTACGCCCTTGTGGCTTGGCGATAGAATTGAAATTCTTAACAAAGACATCGAGAACATTTTGACTTTCGTCCAAATCGGTCTCTTTTTTTGTTTTTTCAATTACCTGCGTAAAAATATCATCAATGGCATCACGAGAAGCCGCTTCTTCGAGCAATTTTACGATATCGACTTCAAGCATTACATACATACCGCCACGAAGATCGAGACCGAGCTTGATGCGTTTGGTCTTGTTGCTTTTGATATCGTCGCCGTATTTGGTAATAAAATCTGCATATCCTACCGAGTCGATGACATTACCGTTTGCATCTTTGTAGGATGCTTCTTTTTTCTCCAAATCGCTTGAGCGATAGGTAGGATAGAGCAAAAATCCCGCCAGTACGAGTGGCGCGATAACGATAAAATATTTACAAAAAAGATTTGGTTTCAAGGGATTACCTCCAAAATTTTTCTGCGTGTGTTCGTCAAAATCAGGTGTTACCTGTCAAAAAGAAGTTGCGAATATAGCGGTCTGCATTCAAATAACCAATCATTTTTCCATTTGAGTAGGTTATTTAGTGAATTTACACCAAAATAGTTTGCCCATTCTTTTATTCTAAAGATTAAAATTACTAAGTTTATTTTTTCTCGGATTGTCAATTTCACCGCTCATTCCACCAAAGATAATCGGATCCGAATTTATCAGGAAGTCATGAGGAAAGCCAAGTTCAATTGCGCTTGCTGTATTCAGTCGTTGGATCTGCTCATTATTCAACTGCCATTTCAGGCAATCGAGATTCTCTTCGATTTGTGTAGTAGTCCTAGCACCGACGAGCGGAATGATAGTCCCCTGCTGCTGTCGAAGCCAGTTGAGAGCAACAGCTGAGGGCTTACATCCAATTTCTTTGCTTATTTCAACAACTAGTTTCGCTGTCGCCGTATTTTTATCATTGAGACGCGCACTTTCCGGCTTGAGGCGTTTTTGTGCGTCCGTCTGATCGAGATATTTACCTGTCAGCGCTCCGCCTGCAAGCGGTGCCCATGCCAGGACTGCCATATCAAATTGTCGTGCCATCGGCACTAAATCCCGCTCTACCGTCCGCTGCGTCAGGCTGTATTCTATCTGCAGTCCTACGAACTGCGACCAGCCGCGTAATTCAGCAATAGTATTCGCCCGTGATACGACCCATGCCGGAGTATCGGAAATACCAATCGTTAAAATTTTACCCGCCCGTACCATATCCTCAAGTGCGCGCATTACTTCGTCCTCGGGAGTGGTAAAGTCCCAGGCATGTATCCAGTATAAGTCAATATAATCGGTACCAAGACGCCGTAGACTTGCTTCGAGGGCCTGTACCATGTTTTTACGGTTGTTACCCGAAGCACTGACGTCGCTTTTTTTGGTAAAGAGGGTGTATTTGGTGGCAAGTACGAAGTGTTCGCGGTCGGCAGCAATAAATTCACCGACATATTTCTCGCTTGTTCCTTCGGTGTAGCGATTAGCAGTATCGATAAAATTCCCGCCCTGATTGCAGTATGCGTCAAAGACATTTTTACTTTCTTCCTTGGATGCCCCCCAGCCCCATTCCTCACCGAAGGTCATTGTACCAAGGCAGATTTCAGAGACTCGTATGCCGCTTTTACCGAGTAATTTATACCGCATGCTTACTTTGTTCTTATTAAGTAGGGATAGATGACAAGCTGAACCAGTCAGTCACGTTTTCTGCAAATTAACCAAAAATAAAGGGCGTTGCTGATGGGCAACACCCTGTTTTTTGGTTCTATGGGCGAGCGAAGGGGCTTGAACCCTCGACATGCGGAACCACAAACCGCTGCTCTACCAACTGAGCTACGCCCGCCATTCGAAGTGCAAAAATATCATTTTATCTTTTCTTGCGCAAAGAGAATTTGAAATTCTTTAATTTTTAGTCGCGATCGTCAAAATGTGACGGCTCCCAACTATTTCCCTCACAAGGAATATACGTCGTACTTACATGCTCGTCATAAATTTTGCATAATTGACTCGTCGGGTCAAAATGCTTGCACGTTCCACACATTGTCTCTTCCTGTAATACTTCAATTCTCCCCGTAAAATGTGAATACTGACTATAGGCAGGATAGATAACAAGCCCTACAATGGTCAGCAGTACAATCATCCAATAATCGCGCAATTCAAAATATTCGACAACTATCCAACTGATGGTCACTATCAGTGCTGTCCGTACTAACGCGCCCCATACAATCGACCCGGTCGTGATGTAGGGCTTAGGTTCGGAATTAGAGTCTTTTCCCTGATTAGTATAGCGGAAGAGAATGAGGTCTGTCAGGCGATCAAGCATGGTGGGATAGGGAGAATATAAGTATGAAGGAAACCGTAGATTGCCGCCCTGTAACGACATCCCGCCGGTAATAGTGCAGCGCTTACCCCAAAAATTTATTCCGTTCTTTCAGTAATTCTGCTGTTAACTTGTTGAATGAATTATTACTTGACTGTTCTACAATTGGCAGGTACTGCGTTTCGGTCTCGTAGATATATTGATGCGGATTTCGCTTTAAGTTGAACTCCAAGCACCGGAAATTATCAAGCCGCGCCGCCAACTTTATCAGCAGACAGTCGGAGCTCGAATTTTTCAGGAGTTCGATGTGTTCCCTATCGACCACCTCCGGTTCATACGCCCTCCGCGCCAAATCCTTGGTCAACACATCCACTAAATATGCTACATATCTTCCGAAATTATACTCAATTACCTCCTGCGTCAGCGTTTCCGAATCTTCGAGAACATCATGCAGCAGCGCCGCCGAGAGCACATCGGCATCGGTGACTCCTAATTCGTAAGCCAATATCCGGCAAACCCGCGTGCAATGGTAAAAATACGGGCTTCCATCGCCTCTGAACTGATTTTCATGCACGCTTTCGGCGAGCTCGTAGGCACATATTACCCGATTAATCTCTGCTGCATCCAAGTGATGAGAGAGCATTTCTTCTAATTCAGCGCTTGTCAGTGTGGTATGATTATAGGAGCTCATTGTGTGACCCTGCTAATATTATCAATCTTTTACATGCATTAGTTCACGTGCGCTCTCCAGCGACGCTTCTGTTATTTTTTCGCCGCTCAGGAGCTTGGCTATTTCGCGGATTCTTTTTTCAATCGGCAGAAAACTCGCCGTTACCTTCGACCTGCCGTCCGACTCTATCTTCACGACCGACAAATGTGCGTCCGCAAGGGCAGCAATCTGTGGCTGATGGGTAATAGCTATAATCTGATGAAAACTCGCCAGATTCTTCATCGCAATTCCTACTTTTTGGGAAATTCTTCCGCTGATACCGGTGTCAATTTCATCAAATACCAACATCGGAAGTCGATCCTGCTTAGCGAGAATACTCTTCAATGCCAGCATTACCCGCGATATTTCTCCACCCGAGGCAACCTTGGCGAGCGGCTTGGGTTCTTCGCCGATATTGGTCGAGATATAGAACTCCGCTCTATCAATTCCATCAGGATACGCAGTAAAGTATTTATTGTCAATACAAGCTTTTACGTCATTTCCTGATGCTTCATTCTGCTTCATCACAACCTTGAATACTGCATTGAGAATGCCGAGAGTTTTGAGCGTCGAAACAATTGATTTCTCCACCTTCACGGCAATTTCCTTCCGCTTGACCGACAGCCGGAGAGCATGACCGCCGAGTGCAATTTCTGCCTTTGCAATCTCCTCCCGATACCGGGCAATCTCCCGCTCGAAATTTTCGACCAGCGAAAGCTCGGCTTTTAACTTCTCCCATTCCAGAAATACCGCTTCCATGGTTCCGTATTTTTTACGAAGTCTCTGCAAAAGTCCGAGTCGCTCGCGAATGACGTCTAAGCGTTCGGGCTGGAACTCGATGCGTGAGTTGTAATTCTGCGCAAACTTCGCAATCTCCTGCGTAATAACAATCGCTGACTGACATTCCTCGTAAAACTCACCGAAACTCTTATCAATTCCCTGTAATTCACCAAGTAAATTGCGCACTTTCACATAGCGGTCACGCAGAGAATTCTCATCATCATAGAGAATCGAATAAATTTCCTTGGTTGTCTGATGCAAGTACTCGGAATTCTCTATAATTGCGAGTTCGGCCGTGAGCGCGTCCTCTTCATCGATTGCCGGACTGACGGCTTCGATTTCATCCAACTGAAACTGCTGATAATCCTGCTGCTGCCGTAGCGTTGTTTCCCGCCGGAGCAAACTGTCGAGTTCGTGCCTGAGTGAGGTAAGATGTTCATACGCCTTCTCATACTCACGCCGGATATTCTCCGTGCCGCCGGCAATATCAATCTGCTGCAAATGTGTCTCCGGCCGCAGAAGTGACTGATGATCGTGCTGACCGTGAAAATCCACGAGCAGGTCGCCTAATTCTTTCACTATTGATACACTTGCAGGTGTATCATTGACGAAGCAACGGGACGTTCCCTTGAGCTTAAGCTCTCTGCGAAAGATGATTTCCTTGCCAAAGGATTCATAATTATTCTGCTGTAGCCATTGTCCTACTCCTGAATTCCCTTCGGTGCTGAAGACTCCCTCAATCACCGCTTTTTCTGCCTGATGCCGGATCATATCGCTCGATGCACGCTCACCTAAGACCATCATCAAGGCATCGACAATAATCGACTTCCCCGCGCCTGTTTCTCCGGTTATAATATTGAGTCCCGGCGAAAACTGCAGCTCAAGAGCTTCAATTAATGCGAAATTTTGGATCGTTAGTACTTTAAGCATGCGCAACTAATTTTTTGACAATACTATGAGTTTAGAGTAAATGTACTTCAGCGTTTTGGAGTGCCTCGCAGGTCGGCGCACCGACAAGAAACATAATCCGTCTCAGATCCAGCTCCAACGTTTGGAACATCGATTCGAGACCTTTCTGCCCCGATTTGATCAGGCGTTGTAAAATCGGACGAGCCATTCCTGTGCAATCGGCACCCAAAGCGAGTGAAAGGGCAATTTCCTGCGCTGACGTAATTCCTCCTGAAGATAACAGCAGGAATGAATATTCAGACTTCAGCGGCGCGACTTGCCGCACACATTCCGAGGTGGGGATTCCCCAATCCCAGAACTGATGCAATGCTTCCCGGTGAACATTCCGCAGGATTTCGACTCCTGCCCAACTTGTGCCGCCTGCGCCTGCTACATCTATTCCCTGTACTCCCACATCGAGTAGCCGACGTGCTACTGAGTGTGATATACCGGCGCCGACTTCTTTGACTATAACCGGAATTTCGAGCGCAGTGACGACACGCTCGATGCCTTGAAGCACACCTTTGAAGTCGGGCGAACCCTCCGGTTGCAACAATTCCTGTAAAGGATTGATGTGGATAAATAGTGCATTCGCTTCCACTAAATCTATTATCTTCAGAATACCATCCATCGACTCCATTTTCGCCACTTCTGCCGCGCCGATATTACTCATTATCGGTACGCTCGGAGCACTCGCACGCACTGCTCTGAACGATGCATGATACGTTGAATTTTCCATCGCCTGCCGCTGTGAGCCCACTCCCATTGGTATTCTCACAGACTCGCAGACCTCGGCGAGCTCACGGTTGATACGTTCGGCATCGGCATAGCCGCCGGTCATTGAGGAGACGATGAGAGGCATCGAACATTCCAACCCCAAAAATTGCAGTTTTGTCGAAACTTCACTGAAATTCAACTCCGGTAAGGCGTTATAGACAAATTCAAAACGTTCGAACCCGGTCGTTTTCGTGCGGAACGATACATTGTCATTGACGACGAGATCGACATGCTGCTGCTTGCGTGAGGTGGTTTGTTGCATACTTATAGTTTAATAAAGTGCTTACCGGCGAGCTGCCTGGTCATTCCTTTAAATTCCAGCATTAATAAATTTACCATAACATCCTGTGCCGACAGCTTGGCTTTTTCGGCAAGCTCGTCCATTTGTATCGGCTCATAAGTCAATGCTTCATATACTTTTCGCTCAATATCATGCGTAAAATTCAACGCTTGTGGAGCTTGTTTGTTTTTCGACGAATACCCGAGCTCATCGAGCATATCTTCAGGAGAAATTGCGGCAATTGCCATGTTTTTTCGAATCAGCATATTCGTGCCTTCGCTCTTAGCTGAATTGATATTTCCCGGAACGGCGAAGAGTTCACGGGACTGATCGACGGCAAATTGTGCGGTGATGAGCGAACCTCCCTTCATTCCGCTTTCGGTGACCACGACGGCGCGCGACAAACCGCTGATAATTCTGTTACGTTGAGGGAAATAGGGCGGCAGCGCCTTCGTTCCGCATCGATATTCACTAATGACAGCGCCATGATTACTGATATCAAGCGCAAGTTTTGCGGATACCTGCGGAGAAATACAATCAATTCCCGAGGCAATGACCGCGTACGTCTTTCCGCCGGCAGCAAGCGTTGCCTTGTGCGCGATGGTATCAATTCCGGATGCAAGCCCGCTGGTGACAATACAATTCTTCTGCGCAATTGCCTCGGCAAAACGCTCTGTCGTGAGCTTGCCGTAGATCGAAAACTGCCGCGTTCCGACAATACCGATCGAATCCATTCCTGTTTCGAGCGTACCGCGTACATACAATAATGCCGGCGGATACGAAATTTGTTTGAGCATTTCCGGATAGCGCTTATCCCAATAATGCACGATCCTGACCTTGCTTTTGGTGCAGCGCTCTATCTGACGTGCCGCTGCATCCCTGAGAGCCGCTATGCCGGATGAGGCAAATAAATCATCCTGCAGCAAGCGCTTCCCTGTCTGCGTATTTGGTGGATTATCAAAGAGTTCTTCGATCGAACCGAATCTATCAACCAGCGAAATAAGCGTCGTAGCGGTGAGTCCGCGTACAAACGACAACGCGAGAATGTCCTCTGATTTCCAAGAGGTGTTCTTGTCATTCATTGTAAAAAATAATAAATGGTGGTAGAGAAATGAAAAAAAAAGCCCCATTCTTGTGTGATGTGGGAATAGGGCTTTTATCTTTTGAATTATCGTGCTTTTATCAACTGCATACTTTTTTCACTAAATCGACAACGCGGTTGGAATATCCCCATTCGTTGTCGTACCAGCCGACTACTTTGACAAAATTACCGCTTGCCATTGTGGAGAGCGAGTCAAAAATACACGAATGCGGATTGCCGACGATATCGATCGACACGATCGGTTCATCCGTATATTCGAGAATTCCGTTCATCGCGCCATTGGCGGCTGCTTTGAATGCTGCGTTGATTTCTTCTTTGGTAGTATCACGACCAAGAATTGCGGTAAAGTCGGTAATCGAACCGTCCGGAACGGGAACGCGCAGTGCGAATCCGTCTAAACGTCCTTTGAGCTCGGGTAATACTTCGGATACTGCTTTCGCTGCACCGGTTGTGGTAGGAATAATGCTGACCGCTGCGGCACGCGCACGGCGGAGATCTTTATGCGGTAAGTCTAATATATTTTGGTCATTGGTATACGCATGAACAGTCGTCATGAATCCTTTGACCAGGCCAAAATTATCGTTTAATACTTTCACCATCGGCGCCAGGCAGTTGGTCGTGCAGGAAGCATTCGACATTACTTTTTCATCGCCGGTGATTTCGTGGTCATTCACACCTAATACCACCGTGCGGTCTAACTTATCCTTCGCAGGAGCCGAAAGAATCACTTTACGGGCGCCATTGGCGATATGCTTTTCGAGTGCCTCGCGGGACGTGAAGACACCGGTCGATTCGATTACAGCATCGACCTCACCCCATGCTAAATTCTCGATTTGCTTTTGTGCAGAAATGGTGATCGTGCGGCCATTGACGACGAGATTACCGCCTTCGGCATGAACAGTTCCATTAAATTTACCGTGTACAGAGTCGTATTTGAGCAGATGTGCCAGTGTTTGTGCGTCGGTAAGGTCATTAATACCAACTATTTCTATATGTTCCTCTTGTGCGATAGCAGATCGGAATACTAATCTGCCGATACGCCCAAAACCATTGATTGCAATGCGTATTGCCATAACTTTCCCTTAGTATAATGTATGAAACTTGAATCCTTTTTTACAGAATTCCGAGTGCGAAACTACGAAAGATTTAGGAATTTTTCGGGCTCTCTGAGAATTATCCTTTGCTTATAGTATCACACGCCGTCAAAACGCTATTTTTGCAGTCAAATTACCTGTCTCAATTTCTGAATTCTATGATGATTATCCGAATTTTTCTCCTCTTCTTCGCTGCCCTGTCTCTTGCTTCGGCGCAGGATGACTCAACGCTTGTCCAATCATCGGGTCCTGTCGCCGGTCTGCCGATTCCTGTTGAACTGTCCGAACCTACCATCGACTCGGCTGTCCCTATTATCCCAACGACGTATGATTCTTCCTTGGTCATTCAAGAAAAAACTCTCAAGCTCGATGATCCCGACCTGCTTCCTCTCGAAGAATTTACGATTGCCGGAGATCGTCGCTATACTATCGACGCTTCCCTGCCCCGCCGCACGAACAAAATCAAGCCGCTGACGACCGCGCTTGTCGGCGGAACGTATTTTGGAAT
>JBPOHH010000570.1:0-2305 GCA_052035765.1 Bacteroidota bacterium | reverse complement strand
CCGACGGTTTCACATCAAACACCAGCGCATCAGCATCAAAAAAAGTAAATCGCACCTGCGGACGTGACAGCGCAAACTTCATCATCGTCTCGGAGATATGTCTGAATTCGGTGAGATCGGATCGAAGGAATTTCTTGCGCGCGGGAACATTATAGAAGAGATTCCGCACAAAAATCTGCGTGCCTTTCTCTGCCTTAAATGGTTCAATTGCATCCTCTTTCAGCGGTTCGGCAGTCAATTTCCACCCGAATTCCTCCTGCTCCTGCCGCGTACGAATCTCAAGATGCGCCACTGCGCCAATCGATGCGAGGGCTTCACCGCGGAAACCGAGTGTCATGATATGTTCGAGATCCTGAACCGTTGTAATCTTGCTTGTCGCGTGGCGTTTGGTGGCGAGCGTGAGGTCATCCTTTGTCATCCCCGAACCATTATCTGCTATATGAATTAGCTGCTTACCTGCTCCTCGCACGACCACCGATACTTGCGTGGCACCGGCATCGAGGGAATTCTCGACGAGTTCTTTGACCACCGATTCCGGACGTTGAACGACCTCACCGGCGGCGATTTGATTGGCAATAAACTCAGGGAGAATGTGTATAGTAGGGGTCATAGAATACGATTAATGTGAGGACACGACATTGAATTTTCGGAGTAACCAGATAACATTCCAAAAGACAAATCCAACAAATAGCAGCAGTAACGGAATGAAAGTCATGGTGTTAAGCTGTACGACTTCTCGGAGATTGGAGACACAGGTATCGGCGAAGATGAGTCCGAGGAACAGTACCAAGGCGCAGGTCATCCGTTCGAAAAAACCGGTGAGAATCCCAAAGCTGTCTTTTGCACGTTCGGGAGTGAACCAATATTCTTTATTCGGCATATTAATAAGCGAGACCGGCATTTTGGGTATAAGATTGCCAAGTATGAGAAACATCCCACTGAGACCAAGCACGAGCAGTGCATACAATCCATAAAAGCTCTCTTTTGCTTGCCAGCCATTCGGCTGACCATCTCCGCCGAAATGAATAGCCATCGTATCGGGCAGTAAGGGATAGAAATACATCATACATCCGGCGATGAGGAGGAGTTCGCCGAGGAATAGAGTATAAAACAGAGATTTTTTCATATTAATATCCTTTCATCACAGAAAGTAAAATTCTTTTAAATCCATAGAATACGGGGCGATGCGGAAACTTCACGCGCAGCGCTTCTTTGTATCGTGTCATAAACTCCACGCCGATTTCGGGAGATAACTGCTCCATATACGGCACCAAAAGCGTGCCTTTGGTCCACTCGACAATCGCGTCGGAAGTATCGAGAATATGAGAATAGACCTTCATCATTGCGGTAATTTCCTGCCCGCCGAGCTCAAAAAAGAGTTCAGCATAGCGTTCGACCGGCAGCATCCACCCGAGTCGATTCGTAGGATTTTCCTCCCGAACCGGGAAATATTCTGCAAAGTCTTCGGTTGCAAGCCGGTAAGCGAGCTTGTGCGAGTAATGATCCTGATTGTTCGGCATCTGTACAAGGAGTTGTCCGCCGGGTGCGAGATGTTGCCATATCGTTGGGAAAAGCTCTTCATGATTGCCGCTCCACTGCAAGGCAGCATTGGAGAAAATGACATCATACTCGCCGTCGATTTCTTCGAAAGACTGTTGCTCGAATGTCAAACCGGGACGTTCGTACTGTTTTGATTTTACAAGCATTTCCGGTGATGTATCAATCCCCTTCACCGTGCTCTCGGGCAGCATATCTGCTAAGCGGCGTGTGTGTTCTCCGGTGCCGCACCCAAGGTCAATCACCTTCAAATTCGGGCGAATATGCAGCATGGACAAAAGGTCAAGCACAGGAGCAGTACGTTCACGGTGGAACTTATCGTATTGGTCAGGATTCCAACTCATGAGGAAGTATTAAATTCAATTTTGACGTCATTTTTATCGGCGAAACTACTGAATTTTTTGCTCTTTTAGGGTATAAACAGGTTGTAACTCTCGGCGGATATTGTCCAATCATGCACTCAGCGCCTATTGAAGACAGAAACCGGAATATACCTTCACGACCTCAGCGACTTTGCGTTTAAAAATGTCACCGGCTGCATGTACATACTTTGATTGAAGATGATAGTATCTGCGAAAATCATAGAAAATCAGCGTGCCATTCTTCAGTAACGTCAATTTTTAACACAAAACACACGAAGGTAACCACAAAGTACACAACAATATAGGTGTATCTATTGTGAACTTTGTGGAATATCTTGGTGTCTTTGTGTTAAAAAGTCACCTGCACGATGTAACTACTGCAAAAT
>JBPOHH010000206.1:0-4450 GCA_052035765.1 Bacteroidota bacterium | reverse complement strand
AGTATGGGTTCTGTTTCATGAAAGAGAGAAATCGTACCGGCATACATATAGAGTGCATCGAGATACCGCCGGAAATTGGGGTAGGAGTCATCAGGTTCGGCCGATTGCACGAAGGTAACTTTATTCTTATCCACCACCGCCCGCATGCCGCGTTTATATTCATTCCACGAAAAATGATCTCCGCTGGTAAAATGAAAGGCAATTTCATCAAAACGTTGTTGTACATAGAGATACTCTGCCCGTAGCCGCAAGACGGCATCAGCGCATTGCTGCAAATCTTTCGTGCCGACATCATAGGTGAGCACAGCTACATGTTTGCCTTGATTGCCGACGGGTGTGCCGTGATAGTCGAGAATTGGAGTGCCGTCGGGTTCGACCGGGATGTTTTGAAGAAATTCAGCAAAAGAAGTAGAGTCCTCCTTTTTCCAGTGATACCCTTCCGGTGGAAGTACGCGTGTTTTAACAGTCTTACCCGTGGGAGAGAGCAGTGCCCGCGGATTTTTGGGCATGCATCCGGCAAGGACGACGAGAGTTAAAGAAAGCAGAAGTAACCGTGCCATAGGAAGAATCCGGTTGAAAATAATTTGGAAGAGATGAATCGTATTGACCTATACAATACCATTCCACTATTAATCACGCCATTTGATGAGAATAAACAAGACTACTTTTCAATTCTATGGGAAAAACCGATGAAGAGTCCATTGCTGTCATGCGAAGGATTCCGCTCGACTCCTTGTGTGTTACCATTGGAGATGTGGAGATGCCTGATACCGAGAAGCAGCGAAGTATGAGAACTGAAATTGATTTCTGAACCGATACCATATTTTGTCGTTCCATTCCAGAGCGTGCCTAAGCGATTGTCTTGTTCGGTCGGCTTCGGGAAATTATCGACGAAATACACCAACCCGCCACCGGATTCGAAATACAGTCTCCACGTATCAGTATTAATGGGATAAAATCGTGCAAACGGACGAATTGCAATCCCAATGGTGCTGTTGTAACCATCTTTCGGAACATACACATCCAATTCAATTCCCACGGACATCCATCGACGAAGCTGTACATTTATACCGGAATTATTCTGAGCAAGGAAGGTGTGAGGATATTTGTATCCCCAGGAAAATCCGGACTCATTGTACACGGACAGTTTATCACGAAGTGTAGTATCCGAGCCGGTCAATGCCAGGCATGTTCCGACGGCCGCAGCAGGTAGTATAAACCCCATACTCGTATGAAGGTTAATGGGCGAGAAACCCAATGGATTATCATACCAATGGTCACCATAAGCAAATTGAGCGTGAGTAGGAGAAACCAAGAGAACCAATAGCAGGAAGGCAGAGGATGTAACGATCTTCATAATCTGGATTGACGGACTATTCAACACATAGAGTACCGGTAATGACAGCGAATCACAGTACAAATTTACACAATTCAGGATTTATTAGCGGTACTTATACTTGAAATTACTCCCTCGTCTTTGGGAATGACATCTATTCAATTTTTAGCTTTTTTTTGATGTTGTCAATGGTGGATTGTACTATCGAGAAAGTATATTTATCCTTTGTAACTTTATGTTCAAGAACCTGTTGCAAGAAAAGAAGGTCATTAGTATCGGGCAGTACCGCAGCGAAATTCAATAAGTTAATAAAGGGAGATCGACTATCGAAATAGGGCTTGAATCTGCCATGGCTTTCACCAAGATACCATCCATTGTTGAATCGTATAAACACATTTTCAGTTGGAATAGCAAGCGCTTGACTGATAATTTGTGGATGATCTCCTACTTTTTCACTGGAAGGAATAGTCACTTCTATTCGATAGCTACATTCAGGATTGGCACCGGCTGCTGCCTGAACGCCATTCTGTATAAATGCGTAACAGTAGTTTAGTATGTAGCCTTTCGTGGCTAAAGTGGCTGCGAAGCGAACTCTGAATGAATCTTCCATAGCTCTTTTTATGACAAATAGTTTCGGATATCGTCCGAAATCTTCATTGAATCCGTACCAATCGAATATCATGGAGTAGAGGTATGGCCGTACCTCCTTGATGTGCAGAGAAGCGAAGGTAGAGAAGTATTTAGTGAACCACGTATGGCTATCGTTACGGTTGTGGGATACATTGCTCGCATAATATCGCTTAAAGTCGGATAGTAAAAATGAAACGGTGCTACTGTCAGTAAATTTACCAATTCCGTTCGTTGTTGAAATGGTAAAGTCATAATTTTTATAGCTGTCTCGATTACAAGTAGAGATAAAATTTTTCAACGAAGGTAAACATACGACAAGACTATCCCGAGATATATGTGTAGAAATCGTGTAGATCAGTTCTTTCGATTTGTTGTCTAAGTGTTTGATAAAGTACGGGATATAGTCGGTAGTGCCAATCGATTTCAGTGCCTTTAAAACGAGGTCAAACAGTTCGCTGTCTTCCGTGTTTAAGATCGGTAGTAATGCAGGGATTGCCGGTTTGTAGCGTAATTCTCCGAGTGCCCGGATAATTTCTAACTTACCACCATCCAAATGATTCATCACGGGGCTCATTAGATTTGTTGGTCCCATCGAACCTAATCCGGCTTGTTGAAGATGAGCGAGAAGTTGAGATGCGACGAACTCAGAAGTATCGTTTTTAAGCTGTCTCACCGTTTCACCCTGAACGATTGTATTTTCATCTTTCAGCAAATTATACAATGCATCACGAGATTGATCAGAATGTATATTTCCCAATACTTTAGCCAACATAAACCGAGAAGATTCATTGTTAATGGTGATATAATCCAAAAAGACTTCATCGAAACGTGTATTTCCCATGACAGAGAGCATACCTAAATACTGAGTTCGTAAATCACTATCGTTGGCTGGCTTGACTTTACGTATCAGAGTAGTGCAATATTCATACTTCGATGTTGGTGAGTAATAAGCAACGAGGAAAGACTCGAATTCGCGGAGTGAATAATAATGATTCTTAGATGAAATCGTAGTAAATACCATATTGTACTGAATCTTTGTTCCACGAACATACAGGAAACCCGAGGTAGGGGAACTGACGGAATAGACGTTGGAGTTTGAATACGCCTCTGCATATTCACGAAGCTCCGGTTTCTTGTCAAGCTCTTTTTTGTAATACTCTATCCTTTCGGAAGTAGGTTCGTAGAACTTAAGAAAAACAAGATAAATATCACCGATGCTCATACGATTGATAGGACCGTAGCGATTACTAAAACCGGATATCATGATTTCATCGCCGGCATTGCGATTACCTTTGTAGATTTTTTCGATGTGGGCTTTTGCATGGAAGTCGCCTTCTGATGTGAACTTGACTAAAGCAACGACATTTGATTTGTCGAGCATATCTTTCCACGTTGGATCAAACCAGCTATCGGCAGATGATTCCACTGAAAAACATATACTCAGCAAAAGGCAGAGAATATATATTAATTTTTTCATGACAATTTTGGAGATAAGTACTTAATTATCAGTGTTTTGACCGTATTGTAGGAGTAAATTTCAAGGGCAAACAACAGCTATAGGCTAAGACTACAAATAGACGGCTTGCTCAACACGGCAAATTTGATAGTAAATGACGACATTGAAGAACAAAGAACACTCTTAATATTTGAATATCACAATACAAGAGATGGGATGATACAGTATTTGGATACAAGTGTGGGACGCGAATACAGAGGAAGTCTCCGACGGTCAAAAGTTAAATCCTACAGGACAACCGTTAGAGACAGGCGAGCAATATACAAAAAAAAGAGTCCGTAAGTGTGAAACTTACGGACTCTTTTTGAATGTGATCCCGGATGGATTCGAACCATCGGCCCTCGGATTAAAAGTCAGATGCTCTACCGCTGAGCTACGGGATCGCCATTTTCTTTTTTTTGGAGAGCACAAAAATACGGGTTTTTTCTGTTTTGGCAAAATGAAAAGTTCAGTTGAGGTGATTTCACGTCCAAAAAACCTTGAAAATAACCCACGAGATATTCCCTTGGGCTTCGTAATTTTGTAAGTAATTCTATCATTCCTCTGCAACTTCTCCGTGGGAGCACTTTATGTTCGGACAAATTCTTTTACATCTTCTTTTTGGTGCATCAATCGCCTGTACGTGGGCATACTATCAGGCACTGAAAGGAAAAAACGACTATTTAACGATAGGTCGATACCTCTATTGGGGTATTTCTGCCTGTATGCTCCTCGCTTTTTGCCTCCTGATGTCGAATGTCATCATGCACAGTTTTGAATATACCTACGTATGGAGCTACTCCTCCCGCGAATTACCGCCTTGGTTTCTCATGGCATCCGGTTATGCCGGACAAGAAGGCAGCTTTATGCTGTGGACATTGTGGGTGTGCGTCATAGGAACAGTGCTTTTGCCGTATTTGAAACGGCGGAAAGAGTGGGAACCTCAGGTAATGGTCTTCTACTCACTCATATTATGCTTTTTATTTCTG
>JBPOHH010000125.1:0-3003 GCA_052035765.1 Bacteroidota bacterium | reverse complement strand
ATTGAATGTGAGTCGTGCGCAACATCTTGTATCCATTCGAATTATATCAATCACCTGAAATGCGTTGCTCTTTGCAGAGATTGCGCAGACCTGTGTTCGCTGTGCGCACGGTTCGCCGCAAGGGGCTCTTCCTACTACGATGCGGTGTGTACGATATGCGTCGAGCTTTGCACGGCATGTGCGCTTGAATGTGAAAAATTATCGGAGCATGACTATTGTAAAGCATGTGCCGAGATGTGTCAGAAATGCGTTGCGGCATGTACTGCCCCATAAAACGAAATTCTGCCTGATAAAGGATGTACCGGTTTGTCAGATTGGCGCAAAGTGGCATCAGGAATATGGGAGTTTTCCAATCTTCTTCCCATGACCAACGAAATGGTAGGCGAGCCTGTTACCCATTAATCAGTACAAAGAATTCCTTCGTTGAGCAGAATTTCGATTTATTATGTTGGTGGTCTGTGCGTGTGTAAAGTGATGTACCTGTATGTATTTTATAAAAGTTACAGCGTATAATTCTACTCCTTTTAATTTACTTCTCCTCTTCTCTATGGCTATTTCCTACTATTTGCTTCAGATGCATCCGGTGCTGATGTTTATACTGATGGTCGCGCTTGTCGGCGGACTCGCTGCGCTTGCGACGATACTCTTTCGTCGGTTTGTCAAGGTCGAGATTCTGCGTTCGCATAATGAAGTGACGGGCTTCTTATTTCTTGCAATTGCAAGCTTTTACGCTCTGCTGTTGAGTTTTGTGGTGTTTGTGGTGTGGGATCAACTAAACGAAACGCGCGCCAATGCGAGTAAAGAAGGGAGTTCGGCGATGGGACTCTACCGCGACATCAAGTACTACCCCGACACGCTTGAGTCGAAGCAACTGATGCTCGTGTACTTGGATTTCGTGTATAATGTCATTGATGATGAATTCCCGAATATGGAGCGCATGAAGCAAAGCCGTATCACGCCCGAGTCATTCAGCAAGGTCTTTGACAAGATGGAACATCTCAATCCCAAGAATCAGTTTCAGGTACAATTGGTCGCTGAAATGTTCAGCCATTTGAATGAATTATCGACGTATCGCGGCCTGCGCACCACCTCGATGGAGACCGAAATCCCGCCGGCGATTTGGCTGCCGATTATTTTGGGCGCGTTTATTACGATTATGTGTGCGCTTTTGCTCGACATAGAGCACAAGAAGATGCACATTGCGCTCACATCGCTCTTGGGAGCTTTTATCGGTCTGATATTATTTACGATTATCCTGCTCGACCATCCGTTTACCGGGAGCATGGGAATTAAACCCAAGTCGTATATGCAGATATTTACCTATGAGCAATGGTCGAATGAACGCCTTGCGCCGCTGCCGGAAGGCAAAACAGATACAAATAGTAGCAAATAAATTCTATAACAAGACCACTACCATGAATACATCTACCCTCATTTCCCTCAAATGCACAGCTGCATGTCTATCGGCGATACTCTTCATCGCCTGTGAATCGCACGAACAAAAAGCCGACGATGCTTTCGAACGTGTGAAAGTAGAAAAAAAAATCGATCAGGATAGCGGTGGCGCTGATGTGGTGATGCAGCAGCCGATTATTCAGGAGATAAAAACCCCCGAAGCGGCAAGCTTGGAGGTCAAAAAAGCGGACATACAAGTCGTTTATCAGGATGAATGGACTCTATTCAGAACGGAAACCGAGAAGAAAATACGCATCAATGAAAGTAAAATTAAGGCAATCAAATCCGCTCCCGGCACAAGCGCAAAAATGCTGGATGAACTCTCCGGTAAAGAGAAAGACTACAATGATTTACGGAGAAAATTAGACGAGTATAGCTTGGAAATGAAAGAAACGCTCGGCAAATTCAAAGTGAAAATGAATCACGAAGTCAATGAAATCAGCATCGACCTCAATGACCTGACGGTCAATAATAAAAAGTAATTCTATCACTTTATAGATGAGAATGCCATGGAAAGCGAAGCAGAACTCAACGCCGAAATCCTCAAAATCACCATGACTATCAAGGATCAGTATCCTGAATTATCCAAATATTTAGAGGAAATGCCGGTAACAGTTCCGGGTGAATACGTAGCAGGAGTGTCACGGAAAAGTCTGTCGGCATACTACGAATCCCTCAAAGCAATGGTGAGCGGATACATTGCCCAAAAGTCACGCGCACAACTTGAAAAAACAAAAAATTCTCCGGTATAAGCCATGATACATTTCATCCGAAATATCGCAAACGCACTTGTAATCCTAATGGTTATGTTCGCAAGTGCTATCCTTGCATCTGCGCAGCCGGTACACGTATCGCTCCGAGTGCTGCATACATTTTCCTCTTTTGACATCCGTGCGGCGTCCGGCGATACGACCAAGGGTTCGGTTACACTCGGTTACGGCATTGCCGGCATTGCCAATGTAGAATTCTCCAAGCATTTTGCAATGCAGGGCGAGCTCCTCTATTCATCAAGCACGCACACCTTCCGGGAAGAAGATGCCGAACGTCAGATTGGCGTGAAGTATCTCCATATTCCGATACTGGTTGTGTGTAATACCGGCACCACCGACCCCGTGAATATCCACCTCGAAGCAGGACCGCAATTCGGACTCATGCTCGGAAGCCACATGAGTGGCGGCAACACCTCCGGTCAAACTGCAGTGCTCGCCATGCGAAGTACCGATATAGGACTCGCGTACGGAATCGGAATGGATGTAGGAATTGACCCGCTGAATGTGCTTCGACTCACCCTCGGATTCAGAGGTGTGGCAGGTCTGACACCAATGGGCGACACAAGCGGCACACTCTCGCCAAACTCCTATTACATACTCAGTGATGCAAGCCGCGATTCGTATTCGGGGTATATTGGGTTGGCGTTTAGGTTTTAAGTCTGTAAGTCTGTAAGTCTGTAAGTCTGTAAGTCTGTAAGTCTGTAAGTCTGTAAGTCTGTAAGTCTGTAAGTCTGTAAGTCTGTAAGTCTGTAAGTCTGTAAGTCTGTAAGTCTGTAAG
>JBPOHH010000173.1:0-2215 GCA_052035765.1 Bacteroidota bacterium | reverse complement strand
GCATGATTTGCTGACCGATCCCGAAATGAAATCCCGGCGTAGAAGTCTCGACTGCCTGCAACACAAATACCGATGCCATAGCAAGATAGAGCGTCGTACCGTCGAGATTAAAGCTGTATCCTGTGGGCATGACAAACCCTACTATCCGCTTGGGAACACCGAAGCGCTCCATTACTTCCATCGCTTTTGGCAACGCGGACTCACTGCTCGTTGTCACAAAGGCTATAGTGAACGGTTCGCGTATGGCCCGCAGGAACTGCCGCACAGGAACTCGCGCAATCAATGCAACGGCGCCAAGCACCAATACTACAAACAAGATAAGCGCGATATACAGCGAACCAATCAGCATACCAAGATTCTTGAGGACTTCGAGTCCCTGATGTCCAATTGTCGCAGCCATGGCAGCGCCGACACCAACGGGCGCTAACATAATCACCAAATTGGTTAATTAAAACAACACCTGAGCAAGCGACTCGCAGAATCTGAGAATCGGCTTACCCTTTTCACCGACAGCAGATACAGCCATTGCGAACAGCACGGAGAAGGCAACAATTTGGAGTACATCGCCACGCACCATCGACTCGATTACACTCGATGGGAATACATGAACAATCGTTTGGATCAGCGTTTTGGGATGGTTCTCGGCAATCGCTCCGAGTGTACTTGGGTCTGCATTAAGTACTACTCCTGCACCGGGTTGTACGATATTGACGACGGCGAGTCCAATAAAGAGTGCTATCGTTGTTACAATTTCAAAATAGAGAATTGATTTGGCGCCCATGCGCCCGACTTTCTTCAAATCTCCTCCACCGGCGATACCGATAACTATCGTCGAGAAGACGAGCGGCGCGATAATCGACTTGATGAGATTGAGGAAAATATCCCGCAGGAAAGATATCTGTGTGCCGAACTCCGGAAAAAGCCAGCCTACGAGTAATCCTACCACCAAGCCAAGCAGAATCTGAGTCGTCAGCGAGAATTTCCACCACTTTTTGGGTGCGTCACCTGCCGCTAATTCCATGGAAGTACCTTTTATAATAAATACATAGGGTTAAAATTGTTCGAGTACACGCACATCATTTTCATACAGCAGGCGGATATCGTCGATTCCCGTGCGGAGCATTGTCACACGTTCGATACCGAACCCAAATGCATAACCGCTATAGACTTCGGGGTCGATGTTACAATTTTTTAGCACATTCGGATGCACCATGCCGCAGCCGCAGATTTCGAGCCAGCCGGAGTATTTGCAGATTCTACAACCCTTTCCGTCGCAGAGATAACATGAAATATCGACCTCAGCGCTCGGCTCGGTGAAGGGGAAATAGGACGGACGGAAGCGGAATTTAGAACTCGACCCGTACATCTCTTTGGCAAAGGTGATGATCGTGCCTTTGAGTTCGGCGAAGGTCACATTTTTGTCGATGCACAATCCTTCCACCTGATGAAACTCAGCAAGCGCGCGGGCGCTCACTGCTTCATTGCGATACTCGCGTCCGGGCATAACGGAGCGTATGGGAGGAGTCTGAGACTGCATCATGCGGATTTGCACAGACGACGTATGCGTGCGGAGGAGCAGGTCGCTGCGTTCGTCTTTGATAAAGAAGGTGTCTTGCATATCTCGCGCAGGATGGTCGGGCGCGAAATTAAGTGCTTCGAAATTATGGTAATCATCTTCTAAGTCAGCAGCTTCGGCGACGGAGAATCCCATTTTACGAAACACCGAAAGAATCCCGTCAAGCGTTTGCTGAACAGGATGCACACTTCCCCGTTTCTCGCGGCGCCCGGGCAGCGTGACATCGATGAGCTTACTTGCGCTTTGAGCACCGTCAAGCTGCTCTTTTAGACAGGCAAATTCCTGATCGACGAATTGACGGAGTTCGTTTAATGACTTACCAACCAGTGGCTTATCTTCTTTCGGCACCTCGCGCAGGCGTTCCATGAGTGCGGTAAGTGTACCTTTTTTGACAAGATGTCGGAGCCGGAATTGCTCCAGCAATTCTGCGGAAGTGACGGCGGGAAGTTCGGCTTCGATTTGAGATCTAAGGGTAGTAATTTCTTGGAGCATAAGTATTTATTTTATTATAATAAAGTATAAAGTTAGAGAGATGTAGCGGTTGCCAGCACGTCGTTTAGCGCAGAGCGGAACCAATGCGTTTTTGCTAATTCGCCGGAAGAAACATTTGGAATTCCACAAATATCTTTATGATGTTTC
>JBPOHH010000395.1:0-2355 GCA_052035765.1 Bacteroidota bacterium | reverse complement strand
GATTATCGCAATGGAAGTTCGACCTGGGTGTATGTTTCGGCGGATGGAGCGAAAACGTGGAAGAATATAAACTTAGGCAAGCCATTCGTTGGTTGGACTTCGAGCAATGACCCGTCTGTGGCTTTTGCGGCTGACGGCACCGGATATTTGATGTATGGTGCGTTTGGGAATCGTACGGCTGCCAATCCCGAAAATGGTGTGATGATAGCTCGTACCACCGACGAGGGCAAAACATGGAAGGCGCATATACCGGTCATTTTGCATCAGGGAGTTCAATCGCCGGATTCTGCGTTTGAAGATAAATATTACGTTACCGTCGATAATTCACCAACTTCTCCGTATTTCAAGCGCTTATACACGCCGTGGAAACGGGTGACCGTGCGCGATTCGGCCACACAAATTGTCGTCACGCATTCAAGCGATAGCGGTAATACATGGTCAATTCCCGTCAATGCAAGCGCGCGGCTAAGCGGTTCGTCCGAGGATACTACATTTGGACAAAGTTTTCCGCTGGTCGTTACCGGCAAAAACGGAGAAGTCTATACGATTTGGAATTACGGTCCAAAACACAGCATAGGATTCTCAAAATCAATGGACGGCGGAGTGACCTTCAGTGCTCCGTCGATTATCCAAACCTATAATCCACTTGGCGTTGCGCGGAAAATACCGGAAGGTATCCGTCATACCCTCAAGGGTGTAGTGCGGGTGGAAAGCTATCCTTCGATGGTATGTGATATCGGTTCCACTCATCCCGGACGACTCTATTTATGTTGGGCGGCCGATGAAACGCCGAATGTCTATTTCTCCCGTTCAGACGATGGCGGCACGACATGGACTTCGCCGAAAATCGTGCATTCGGACACCACGAATGACCAATTTTGGTCATGGATTGCAATCGACCGCACGAATGGTGAGCTTGCCATTATGTATTCGGACAGCAGGGACGATGCGCAGAATATTTTGACAAACACGTATGTAAGCTATTCGAAAGATGGTGGCGATACGTGGCTTGACCGCAGAGTCGGCGATGTGGGAGCGGACATGCGTCGTAATCCTTTCCAGGGCAATGCATTTGCCGGTGATTATTCGGGGTGTGCTTTTCATAATGGTATCATTTATCCATCTTGGGTGGATATGCGGAATGCAACAACGGGCAATGCCAATGATAATGATGCCTATACGGCAATTGTCAACACGCGGGCGCTCAATCCTGCCAATCCATTTACGGCGACGACAATACCGCAAGCGCCGACAACAATTCAACTTGCATGGGGTGCGCCGACAACCCGTGCTTTTGGTCAATCGCTGAATCCTTCGGAATTTACATTCTTACTGTATCGAGGTGCTACATTTATTGGTTCGCTTGCTTCGAATGTTACGAGCTACACCGACACTGCTCTCACGCCATTTACCAAGTATGAGTATTCTATCAAAGTTGCCACGTCGCAGGATACAAGCGTTGCACGACTAGCATCGGCGTTTTCCGGTGGTGCGCGTCAGCCGGCGGGCGGCACGCTCATTTCGGCGAAGGGCAATGCGGATAATCATGTGAATATTACGATTAAAGTACCGAATGTCCGCGCCGACGGTATCACGCCGCTTGTGAATCTCTCGAAGGTGGCAATTTATCGGGATTCTGTCTATACGGGCGATGCACAAGTCGCGCAAACGGATACGGGAAAGATTGTTACGATTACCGACAATCCACCTGCCCGCGGTTGGTATCGCTACGCAATTGCCATCAAGGACGGTTCGACGCCGGAGAATCTCAGTGACCGTACGGGGGAAGTATTATGCTACACCGGTGTAATAACTCCCACCTTCACCGAGCAATTCGACGCGGTGCCGCTCCCGAAATACTACATGAGTGAAAAATGGGGAATTGCATCGTTTGCGAAGAGTCCGACGGGTTCGCTCTCGGAGTCTCCGGTCGGACAATACCTCGGCCGCGCGCGTGATACGTTCATGCTCTTTCCCGTAGCGAAAGCCGCCGGCGACATACAGATGAGTTTCTGGCATGCTGCGATCATCGACCCGTCGGATACTGCCTTTGTGGAAGTCTCCCGTGATGGTGGATTGGCGTGGGAAGTCGTTGCTGCATATAATAATTCCAAATACGCGCCATGGGCAGATGCATCGCTCAATGATCAGGATTGGAAACCGGAAACAATCACCGTCAATGGCATCGACACAGCGATTTTCCGTTTTCGGTTTATCTCGAATTTCAACCGCCATCAAGACGGCTGGTACATCGACAATATCAATATCCCGAGTGTAAGCAGTGTAGAAGAGCAGGCAGAGAGCAAGGGTATTATCATCTATCCAAATCCCGCACAGAATATGATTTACGCGCAA
>JBPOHH010000863.1:0-3071 GCA_052035765.1 Bacteroidota bacterium | reverse complement strand
GCCGCAAATGGTTATGGCGTATGGGGTTCACATGCAGGTAACGGCGTCGGCGTAGCCGGAACTACCGTTGGCGGTACGGGTGTGATGGGCACCGCGACGTCAACCTCTGCTGCGAGTTATGGCGTGTCCGGTCAATCTGCAAGTTCGACCGGTACCGGTGTCTATGGCGCGGCGACTTCAACGACCGGCAAGAACTACGGTGTCTATGGTCAGTCGACAAGTGACTCTTCAAGCGCGATTTACGGGGTGAATACCAATGCATCTGCCACGGCGTATGCCGGTAATTTCAAAGGAAAAGTAAATGTAAGCGGCGATATTACCAAAACATACTCAGCCACATCGCCAACGGCAGAACGCCGCGCAGTACCCATCTGCTACGGTACGGTCAATGCAAACGGTACGATCGCCTCAGGCACACCAAATTTCTCGGCTGCATGGACAGCAGGCGGCGATTATGTGATCCAAATCGAAGGTGAAAATTACAACGGAACAAGCTACACGACAGTAGTGACGCCCATCAGCACCGTGCCGCTCATCGGAACAACGTATGCCATCTCCAATGCATTCCTCGGCGTGAGAATATTTAATTTGTCCTCGACGGCGATTCAAAATGGATTTAGCTTTATTGTGTATAAGCCGTGAGTTAGTGGTAAGTGGTAAGTGGTAAGTCGTAAGTCGTAAGTCATTAAGAAGTGGTGGGTTCCGTCACACTGAGCTTGCCGAAGTGTTCAGACGTTGCAGATATCTCTGCGTTCTTTGCGCCTTTGCGTTAATTTCTTATTAAACAAATAGTTATGTTTTAATTTTAACGCAAAGGCGCAGAGGTCGCAGAGATTATAGCTGTAGAATTTACCTTGAACCTGACCCAAAAATAAAAAACTATGCCCGAACATCTGACGATTGAGCCAATCGGAATCCTGCGGTCGCCCTATACCGACAAGTATGATGCACCGCGTCAGCCGGCCGTCGATGGGAAGCGGAATGAAAGCGTGATTACGCTCTACCCGCATCGGAATTATGAGCAGGCATTAGAGGACCTAGCGGGGTTTGAACGGGTGTGGATTGTGTCGTGGTTCCACCGGAACGCGCAGTGGAAGCCGAAAGTACTGCCCCCGAGAAGCGGACGCACGAAACGTGGAGTGTTCGCTACACGCTCGCCGCACCGGCCAAATCCTATCGGACTCTCAGTGTGCGAACTGGTTAAAATAAAAGGACTTCGCGTGTATGTCCGCGATGTGGACTTGCTTGACGAAACGCCGATTCTCGATATTAAACCCTATATTCCGTATGCCGATAGCTTCCCGGACTCGCGCATAGGCTGGCTTGCGGAGGCAGAAGCAAACGCGCAGGTATTTGAAATTATGCTTTCGGATGTTGCACTCGCGCAGCTTGATTGGCTGGAGGCACATTCCGAACTCAACCTTCGTTCGGTAGCATTCCCGGTGCTGAGGCGTGATCCGTTTCCGTATTCTTCCCGGCGGATTGTCGCGACGGAAGAGGGATATTGTATGGCGGTCAAGTCCTGGCGGATACACTTTCAAATTCAGGAAAATAACGTACATATCGAACGTATTGCAAGTGGCTACAGCAAGGAATATGTCTTTGTGAATCCGGAGGGACATGAGCTTAATGACCACTCGGCACATCGCGGATTCTATCAATTGTGGGAATAATTGGGTCTTATCTGCTGCACCGGTTTACCGCAAATTTCTCAAAGCTATCACTAGATTCGCAAAGAATATGTCCCTTATTTTATTGTACTTATGCGCAAATAAATCATCTTCAATCATAAACAATCAGCACCATCAGCGTGCTCTTAACATTTGAAATTACTATGGAATCACAACCTGAAGAAACAACCCAAGCCGACGCCCCTTTTCACAACCGAACAGATGTCACCCGCCTCCAAAATGCTGCTGAAAGTATCCGCACCGAAATCCGTAAAATCGTCGTGGGGCAAAAATCGATGGTGGACTTGCTCATCGCCGCTGTCCTTGCCGACGGTCATGTGCTCATCGAAGGTGTACCCGGCATCGCCAAAACACTGACGGCAAAATTACTCGCCCGCACACTCGATGTTGGGTTCCAGCGAATACAATTCACCCCTGACCTCATGCCGTCGGATGTGCTTGGTACTTCTGTCTTTAACCCAAAGTCTGTGGAATTTGAATTCCGCCCGGGACCCATTTTCTCGCATTTAATTCTCATCGATGAAATTAATCGCGCGCCTGCCAAAACACAAGCTGCATTATTCGAAGTAATGGAAGAACGTCAGGTGACGATCGACGGCACGACCTATACGATGGACCGTCCGTTCCTCGTCGTCGCCACGCAGAATCCGATTGATCAGGAAGGCACTTACCGCCTGCCCGAAGCGCAACTCGATAGATTTTTATTCAAAATTGAAGTCGAATATCCGACCCGTGACGAAGAAGCAAGAATCTTGTCCGAATTCCACGCACGGAAAAATTTTAATGATCTTACAGCTATCGAACCGATGATTTCAGGAGGAGATATTGCAGAATTTCAGGCGGCAGTTCGCGGTCTGCACATCGACGATAACCTCATGCAGTACATCGCGCAGATAGTAGGTAACACCCGTAATCACAATGGCTTATTCCTCGGTGCCTCTCCCCGCGCATCGATTGGTATCATGACAGCAGCCAAGGCATTCGCTGCCATGAACGGACGTGATTTCGTGACGCCGGAAGATATCAAAGATGTCGCTCCCCATATCCTACGCCACAGAATATTACTCACTCCCGAAAAAGAAATGGAAGGCGTGACAACAGCCGATATTGTTCGTCAGATTATTGAGAAGATTGAGGTGCCGAGGTAGTCGTAAGTCTTTAAGTGGTAAGTGGTAAGTCGATAAGTCGTAAGCCGTAAGTCGATAAGCCGTAAGTCATTATACAATAGTAGTCCTGATAGTCCCTTTAGTCCTTTTAGTCCCTTTAGTCATCTACCGCTAGCGCCTATTGTGAAAAAAAAAACAGCCCATGATGTAAATCAGGGCTGTTCATTTTTACGTCAAAACCTATCACCGAGCGACCACCACCGCCTTAGAAATA